>CAMDXR010000331.1 GCA_945877725.1 Limnohabitans sp. Rim8 | reverse complement strand
GCTTACGGTGGCTCGACCACCTCCATTTTGCTCAACACGCCGGGTGAATCAGCGTCCGTAGTGACCGCGCTAGAGGGCAACAAAATGGCCCGCAACGGCCGCGCCGGACAGGCGCTGGCCACCGCCGCAATAGGCAGCTTTGTGGCGGGCACCATTGGCACGCTGGCCCTGACCTTTGTGGCCCCCTGGGTGGTCGATGCCGCGCTGGCCTTTGGCCCGGCCGAATATTTCAGCCTCATGGTGATGTCGATGGTGGCGGTATCTGCCGTGCTGGGCAACTCGATGCTGCGCGGCCTGTTGGCATTGGGCTTGGGCTTGCTGCTGGGCATGGTCGGGGTCGACCTGCAAACAGGCCAAGCCCGCTTCACTTTTGGCCGCCCCGAACTGTTGGACGGCATTGAGGTGACCGTAGCAGCCGTGGGCTTGTTTGCCGTGGGCGAAGCCTTGTATCTGGCTTGGCAAGGGCGCGAGTCTAAGGCGGGCGAAGTCATGAAAATGTCGGGCAGCCTGTGGCTCAGCAAACAAGACTGGGCACGCTCCTGGAAAGCCTGGTTCAGGGGTGCATTTTTTGGCTTCCCGATTGGTGCCATGCCCGCAGGCGGGGCCGAGTTGCCCACTTTGTTGTCTTATTACACCGAGAAAAAACTCTCCAAACACCCTGAAGAATTTGGCCACGGGGCCATCGAAGGTGTGGCCGGCCCCGAAGCCGCCAACAACGCGGCCGCCGCGGGCGTGCTCATGCCTTTGCTCACCTTAGGCATCCCCACATCGGCCACCGCAGCCATCATGTTGTCGGCCTTTGAGGGCTATGGCATTCAAACCGGACCGCAATTGTTCAGCCAACAAGGCAGCTTGGTCTGGACCTTGATTGCCAGCCTCTATATAGGCAACGTGATTTTGCTGGTGCTTAATTTGCCGCTCGTCAGCCTGTGGGTCAAGTTGCTCAAAATTCCGCCGCCCTGGTTGTATGCGGGCATCATCGTGATCTCGACGGCTGGCGTTTACGGCGCGGGCAATTCGGTGTTCAACGTGGGTTTGTTGTTTGTCTTCGGCCTGCTGGGCTATGTGATGCGGCGCTTTGATTTTCCGGCCGCACCACTGATTGTGGGTTTGATCTTGGCCCCATTAGGCGAACAATCGATGCGCCAAGCACTGACCATCAGCCAAGGCGAATGGAGCACCTTCTTCACGCGCCCCCTGTCCGGCAGCCTGATGGCCATATCGGCCCTGCTGCTGATCGCGCCCCCCCTCTACAAACGCCTGAAATCGCGCTGAACCCGCTGTCTTGGCCAAGCCCGGTTTAACCGGGTAACCCTCTTCTTTTGTCATGCCGGGCCAGACCGGGCATCCATCGCCGCCGAAGGCATGGACCCCCGATCAGGTCGGGGGTGACAGTTTTGATGTTGGGGGTGACAGTTTTGTCGTCAGGAGTAACAGGCTCAGGGTAGGGGCAGACTTTAGCGACGGATGCCAAGAATCCGCGTGATGCCCTCTTCGATCTTTTCGAGGTCTGCAACCGAGATGGCGCCGATTTTGTCGGTCAGTCGGCTTTTATCGATGGCTCGGATATGTTCACATCGGGCCACGGAACCGCCTTTTAGGCCCACATTCAAAAACTCGATGGCAGGTGCAGAAGTTGAGAGTGGCACGACCACCACCGTTTTTCTGACTTTGTTGAGCGGATTGACCGAAAGCACCACCACCGGCCGTGTTTTTTGAAGCTCTGAGCCCAACGTGGGATCTAGTCGAGCCCATAAAACATCTCCCCGAGCGATGTCCTTTGTCATTTTTGACACAGCGCGAGCAGTTTGGCGGCATCAAAAGTTTCATTCGGATCCAGTCCGTCCATGAGGGTAGATTCGAATTCAGTTGATTCTTCGGGGTGAGCATGGTCAAACGCTTCCGCTTTCAGGGCGAGTTCGTGCATGTAGTCGTCGACATTAGGGAGATGCTGCTCCAGCAACTTGCACACAAACTCGCTCCTCTGGCGCGCAGGGATTGCGTCACGAAAACGCCGTGCAACCTCTTCTGGAAGGCGAATGAGAACTTGAGTGGTCATGTAGACAAGCTTTAGATATTGATATCAATATTTTACACAGGCAGCAAGGCCGGTCAAGATTCAATTGGCAGTGGCGCTGTCATGGACCCCCGATCAGGTCGGGGGTGACAGTTTTGACGTTGAGGGTGACAGTCTTGCGATCGGGGTGACAAATCCGAGGTCAGGGGTGACAGTTTTTAGATTCAGGCCCTAATTGCCTGATTTTTTGGTTCTGCGGCTTTGCAGCATGGCCACGTTCATTTCGCCGTCTAAGGCCGAGGCGTAAAAGCGTTCGATCATTTGCACCGAGGTTCGGGCGTTGCGGGCCAGGGTCAGCATGTCGATGCCTTGGCCATAAAGCAGACGAAACATGATGGACGTGTGGCGCAGGCAATACAGGGTGCGCAGGCGGCCCATGGCGTCTTCGGGGGCCACACCGGCCTCGCGCATGACCCATTTGAACCAGAAACCCAGCACCGCCAGGGCGTAATTTCGGTCGGTTTCGGCGGGCAAAAACACATAGTCATCGGGCTGGCCATAGCCGTCCAGCCGGGCCTGGGCCAAGGCCGCTTCGTACACCTGTACCGCCGGGCGCAGGGTGACCATGGGCGCATCGTGCCGCTTGGTTTGGGGCAAATTCATGCGCAAATACACGCTGTCGCCCCGCACCACCTGCACATGTTTGTGCTTGAGCTGGCGCAAATCGCCCGGCCGCACAAAACTGTTCACCATGAAGCGGATGACCCAGGCCATGTCGGGCGGCAGGCTCAAGTGTTTGGGCTGCACCCAAAACCGTTCGCGGTGCGCGGTAGAAGCCTTGATTTCGGGGGCTTGCTCGCCCTTGCGCTCCAGCCGATGCGCCATGCGCACCACGGCGGCATATTCCTTCAGGCTCAGCATAGAGCGCGGTTTATTGGCCACCTTGATGGTGGGTAACTCGGGAATTTCGCGCAAAAACCCATGGCGAATGGCCAGTTTGAGCAACTTGCGAACCACCACCAAGTATTGCGACACGGTGGTGGAGCTGAGCTGGCTGTCGGTCAAGCGCCTGACAAACGCGTCCATCATCATGGGCGTCACTTGCGAGGGCGGGATATATTTGAAATACGGCAACACATGCGCATCGAGCCGGTTTTTAAGGATGCCAACCGACGCCGCACTCAACTCGCCCCGCTTAACGCGCTGGTTTTCCAGATCTATCAACTGTTCGGCCAGGGCATCAAAGCGGTTGAAGCGCATGGGGCCTTGGGTCATGACCGACTCGGCCATGTCGCCCTGCCTGAAACCACCCGAACGGGACCGGGACCGGACCGCACGCGGGGCCACCGCTCTGGGGGCTGCTGCATAAGCTACTTCATAAGGTTCAGTTTCAAAAGCCCCTTCGCCTCCTTCTCCGTATTCCTCTCTGTCTTCTGCACCGTCACCTTGACGGTCTTCAAATGCCTCCGTATGCCCTGCGCTGGGTGCAACTGCCCG
>CAMDXR010000330.1 GCA_945877725.1 Limnohabitans sp. Rim8 | reverse complement strand
CAGGAAGCCGTATCGGCTGCGTTGATTAACCTCGAAGCCCGCCCCGCACCTGCGGGAGAGATGACGGTGGTCTTGGGCAATGGATGGCCAGGCGTGTTGCTGCACGAGGCGGTGGGCCACGGCCTGGAGGGAGATTTCAACCGCAAGGGTTCCAGTGCTTTCAGTGGTCGAATTGGGCAACGCGTGGCCGCCAAAGGCGTTACGGTGCTCGATGACGGCACCATGGCCGACCGTCGGGGCTCACTGAATGTCGACGACGAAGGCCATGCCAGCCAGAAAAACGTGCTGATTGAGGACGGCATTCTGCGCGGCTACATCCAGGATTCCATGAATGCCCGACTGATGGGCGTCAAGCCCACGGGCAATGGTCGCCGCGAAAGCTACGCCCATGTGCCAATGCCGCGAATGACCAATACTTATATGTTGGGGGGTGACAAGAGCCCAGAAGAAATCGTGGCCAGCATCAAGAAAGGCCTGTACGCCACCAATTTTGCAGGTGGGCAGGTGGACATTACCAGCGGCAAGTTCGTGTTCTCGGCCAGTCAGGCCTATTGGGTTGAAAACGGCAAGATTCTTTATCCTGTCAAAGGGGCCACCCTGATTGGCAGCGGTCCAGAATCTCTGAAGAAAATCAGCATGATCGGCAACGACATGAAGCTCGATTCCGGTGTGGGCACTTGCGGAAAAGAAGGTCAAAGTGTGCCGGTTGGCGTGGGGCAACCGACCTTGCGCATCGAGGGCCTCACAGTCGGTGGCACGGCTTGAGCCCTGCTGCCGAGGGTTTGACCTTGGTGCCTACGCAATGATGCGTCAGAAACCTGTGCTACATTGACCCCCATGTCTTCGCGCTTTGTTTTTTACTTTTTTTATTTTTGGTTCTCAGTCCCCGGCGGACGAGAGGCGAGCGCATAAGCACCCGAACATCTCGACACACACCGCCGGAGCCCCAAAGCCCGGCGGTTTTTTTTAGCCTTTTTTTAGATTTTTAATTCCAAGGAGCATCAGATGACCGCCAAAACCACAACACCCGAAGCTTGGTATTCCCATGCCGTTGACCGGACCGGCCAAACCGACGACGAACGCATCAAGGACATTACCGTGCTACCGCCTCCAGAACATCTGATCCGTTTTTTTCCCATTGCCGGGTCAGCCACTGAATCGCTGATCGCCAAGACTCGCAAGTCCATCCAAAATATTGTTCATGGCAAAGACGACCGTTTGCTGGTCATCATCGGGCCCTGCTCAATACACGATCCGGCAGCGGCGCTGGACTACGCCCGTCGTCTCAAGCCTTTGCGTGATCAATATGCCGACAGCCTTGAAATTGTGATGCGTGTGTATTTTGAAAAACCACGTACCACGGTGGGCTGGAAGGGCTTGATCAACGATCCCTATCTGGACGAAAGTTACCGCATTGACGAAGGACTGCGCATCGCGCGTCAGTTGTTGATTGAGATCAATCGGCAAGGCTTGCCAGCAGGCAGCGAGTTTTTGGATGTGATCTCGCCGCAGTACATTGGCGATTTGATCAGTTGGGGAGCCATTGGCGCCCGAACCACTGAAAGTCAGGTGCATCGCGAACTGGCTTCTGGCCTCTCGGCTCCTATAGGCTTCAAGAACGGCACCGATGGCAACATCAAGATTGCAACCGATGCGATTCAGGCGGCAGCCCGGGGCCATCACTTTCTGTCGGTTCACAAAAATGGCCAGGTGGCGGTGGTGCAGACCCAGGGCAACAAAGATTGCCATGTGATTTTGCGCGGCGGAAAAGCCCCCAATTACGATGCGCAAAGTGTCGCTGCTGCCTGCAAAGAGCTGGAGGCGGCCAAGTTGCCAGCGACTTTGATGGTCGATTGCAGCCATGCGAACAGCAGCAAAAAGCATGAGCGCCAGATTGACGTGGCCAAAGACATCGCTGAGCAGATCAGCGGCGGCTCACGTCAAGTATTCGGCGTGATGGTGGAAAGCCATATCTTGGACGGTGCACAAAAATTCACACCCGGAAAAGACGATGTTAGCCAGCTGACGTATGGTCAGAGCATCACCGATGCCTGCATTGGTTGGGACGACAGCGAACAAGTTTTGAGGGTCTTGTCAGATGCCGTGAAGGCGCGTCGCGCCCGTTGATAGAGCGCCATTTGGCCCCCTTTTGGGGCCGAATGGCTTCCCTTTATGGCAACGACTTGTTGGGAGTGGGGCTTGGTATTAATAAACGTGAGCCTGACATATTCAGCGCTTTAGGGCTTCAAGCAAGCGTGTATGAATGCCACCAAAACCGCCATTGCTCATGCACAACAGGTGGTCTCCGGGGCGAACTTGGGCCAATACTTGGGCAAGGACTTCGTCAATTGTGGCGCCCACTTGAGCGCGCTCCCCCATTGGGGCCAGTGCTGACGCCGCATCCCAGCCCAAGCCGCCCGAATGGCAAAACGCCAAATCGACCTCTTCTAAGCTCCAGGGTAATTGGGCTTTCATGGCACCCAGCTTCATGGTGTTGCTGCGCGGTTCAAAAATGGCCAATATGCGGGCCTCGCCCACTTGTCGACGCAAACCGTTCACAGTGGTTCTAATGGCTGTGGGGTGGTGGGCAAAGTCGTCATAGACGGTGATGCCGTTCACCTTGCCTCTGATTTCCATGCGTCGCTTGACGTTTTCAAAGGTGGAAAGAGCTTGCGCTGCCACTGCAGGCGTCACACCCACATGGTCTGCTGCGGCAATGGTGGCTAATGCATTGAGTTGGTTGTGTACACCGCCCAGCGACCATTTCACTTCAGCAACGGATTGACCGGCTTGCAAAACTTTGAAGTGCGAGGGCTCTCCCTCGGACGTGAAATCATTCACGGCAGCACCAAAGTGGCGCACCTCGCTCCAGCAGCCTTGGTTGAGGACCCGAGTCAGGCTTTCTTCCAGTCCGTTGACGACGACACGGCCAGAACCTGGCACGGTGCGCACCAAGTGGTGAAACTGGCGCTCAATGGCTGGCAAGTCGTCAAAGATGTCTGCGTGGTCGAATTCCAGGTTGTTCAAGATGGCAGTACGGGGTCGGTAATGCACAAATTTACTGCGCTTGTCGAAAAATGCCGTGTCGTACTCGTCAGCTTCAATCACAAAGTATTGGCCCCCACCCAGTCTGGCCGATACACCAAAGTTCAGGGGCACGCCACCGACTAAAAATCCTGGTGTCAGTCCAGCTTGTTCCAAAACCCAGGTCAACATGGAGGTGGTCGTTGTTTTGCCATGGGTCCCTGCAACGGCCAATACATGTTGGCCTTGCAACACATGTTCTGACAACCATTGCGGCCCACTGGTATAGGGTGCGCCCGCTTCCAAAATGGCTTCCATCAATGGAAATTTAGGTGTTCCATCCGGGAGGCGGCTTCGGCTGACCACATTGCCCACCACGTACAGGTCGGGTCGAAGTGCCATTTGCTCGGCACCAAAGCCTTCGATCAGTTCGATACCCAAAGCCCGCAATTGGTCGCTCATGGGCGGATAAACGCCAGCGTCACAACCCGTCACT
>CAMDXR010000329.1 GCA_945877725.1 Limnohabitans sp. Rim8 | reverse complement strand
AGAATCCCAAGGCAAATCCCGTCCAAAGAGTTATTCAAAGATTCTATTTTTGGATGCGATATCTTTTCTCCAAAGACAAACAGTCAAATTTACGAAAAATTAATACCCAAATCTTGAAGATTCAGTCCATAAATTGACAAAATTTGGAGAGTCGGACGATGCAAACCAAGCCATTGCCATGCAAAAGAGACAAATACAAACACTTCAAAGCCATTACCACCCGTTGGATGGACAACGATGTTTACGGCCATGTGAACAACGTGGTTTATTACAGCTGGTTCGACACCGCCGTGAACGCCACCCTGATCGAGCAGGGCGTGCTGGACATTCATGCCGGCTCGACCATTGGTCTGGTGGTGGAAACCCAATGTTTTTATTTTGCGCCGCTGGCTTTCCCGCAAACCATCGACGCCGGGATTCGCGTGGCCCGGCTTGGCACTTCGAGCGTGCGCTACGAAGTGGGTCTGTTTGCCCAAGGGGCTGACCTGACCGCTGCGCGCGGACATTTTGTACATGTGTACGTGGACCGGATCAACCGCCGCCCCGTGCCCTTGCCCTCTGAACTCAAAACTTTTCTGGAGACTTTGACATGACTATTTCCTCGATTGGCCCCCAAGTCAGTACCCGCGTGAACGATCCGGCCAGTGTGGATGCGGCCATATTGAGCCGCTTTTCGGCCCGGGCCTTTTTAAACAAGCCCGTTGACCGCAGCGTTTTGCAAGAGGTGCTTGAGTTGGCCGCCCGCGCGCCCAGCGGCACCAACACCCAGCCCTGGAAGGTTTATGTGTTGCAAGGTGAAAAACTGGCCGAACTGGTGAACCAAACCTGTGCGGCCCACGACGCCTTGACGGCCAACCCGGCCCTGGCCGCTGAATTTGCTGAACCTTATGACTATTACCCTGAAAAATGGGTCAGCCCCTTCATTGACCGCCGCCGTGAATGTGGCTTTGGTTTGTACGGCGTGCTGGGCATTGTCAAAGGTGACAAAGGCCGCATGCACGAGCAGCACCAAAAAAACTTTCGCTTCTTTGATGCCCCCGTGGGCCTGATCTTCACCATCGACAAAGTGATGGGCCGAGGCAGTTTGCTGGACTACGGCATGTTTTTGCAGACCCTCATGGTGGCGGCGCGCTCGCGCGGTTTGCACACCTGCCCGCAAGCCGCTTGGAACGGATTCTCCAAAATCATCCTGCCCCATGTAGGCGCAGGTGAAAACGAAATGGTGGTGTGCGGCATGTCACTGGGTTATGCCGACGAGAGTGCGCTGGTCAACACTTTCCAAACCACCCGAGTGCAGTCCACAGACTTTACGCATTGGGTTGAATAAACCGATGCGCTGATTTCAAGGGTCTGCATTGGGCTTCGAAGTTCTGGCGCTGCAACTGCTCAATGGTCTGAGCCACGCCACCACCTTGTTTTTAATGGCTTCCGGGCTGACGCTGATTTTTGGTGTCACCCGGATTGTTAATTTTGCGCACGGCAGTTTTTTCATGCTGGGGGCGCTGTGGTCTGCCCACGCGGTCACCCGTTGGTGGCCTGAATGGGGCGAATCGGCTTGGGCGTATGCGGGGGCCATGTTTTTGGGGGCCTGTGTGGCCGCTGTTCTGGGGGCCATCACCGAAGTGTTGTTGCTCAAGCGCATGCGGCATGCCCCCCAGCTTTACCAATTGGTGGCGACATTCGGGCTGACGCTGGCTTTGCACGATGCCATGCGTTGGTTTTTTGGTCCGGAAGAAGTGTTTGCACCTCGTTTTCCGGGCCTCAAAGGGGCCATTCAGTTGGGCGAGTCGTTTTTCCCAACTTGGCAACTGTTGAGCTTGGTGTTGGGGCCCTTGGTCTGGCTGGGCCTGCATTTATTGCTGACGCGCACCCTTTGGGGTCAGCGCGTCAAAGCGGCCACCCATGACCGCGACATGCTGGATGCCTTGGGTGTCAACCCCGCCCCCCTGATGCTGGGCGTGGTGATGCTGGGCTGCGGCTTGGCGGGTTTGGCGGGGGCTTTGCAGTTGCCCCGAGAACCCGCCAATTTGCAGATGGACGTGAACGTGGTCGTCGAAACTTTTGTGGTGGTGGTGACCGGTGGGCTGGGCAGCATTGGCGGCGCTTTTGTCGCGGCCTTGTTGATCGGGGTGATCCATGCGCTGGGTTTGAGTTTTTTCCCGCAAGCCACCTTGGTGCTGGTGTTTTTGACCATGGCGGTGGTCTTGGTCTGGCGACCGCAGGGGCTGGCCGGTTCGACCGCGCACGTTGAGCAACGCGAAACCGTGCCAGTTTTTTCGCTCTGGCCCGGCGGCCTGCCGGGGCGTGCCCTGATGGTGGCGGTATTCGTTGGCTTGTCCTTGTTGGCTTGGGGGCAGGGCGACTATGGGCGCAGCCTGGCCGAAGACGTGATGGTGATGATGTTATTTGGCCTGAGCCTGCAGTGGATGATGGCCTTGGGCGGTTTGGTCAGCTTTGGGCATGCGGCATTTTTTGCATTGGGCGCTTATGGCGCAGCCTTGGCCCATCTGAACGCCGGTCTTGGGCTGCCCTCGGCGCTGTCGGCAGGCATGTTGCTGGCGCTGAGCGTGGCTGTGGTCTTTGGCGCTTTGGTGGTGCGCAGCAGTGGCGTCTATCTGGCCATGCTGTCTTTGGCTTTGGCGCAAATGGTCTGGGCAGGGGCCACGCAATGGGTCAGCCTGACGGGGGGCGACAACGGCCTGATTGGCTTGCGTCTGATTGCGCCTGAATGGCGGCCCCTTTGGGATGCGCTTTTGTGCGGTTTTTTACTGCTGGCCCTGCTGGGCTTGGCGCGTGTGGTCGGGTCCAGTCGGGGGGCTGCTTTGCAGGCTTTGCGCGATGCCCCATGGCGTGCTGCCGCCAGTGGTTTACCGGTGCAGGCTTTGCGTTACCAGGTGTTTGTGGGCAGCGCTACCTTGGCCGGCTTGGCCGGGGCGTTGTGGGCTGCATTCAAAGGCGCGGTTTTTCCATCGGTGGCTTCGGTAGCCATGTCGGTGGATGCTTTGTTGGTGATATTGCTGGGAGGCGTGCACCAACTTTGGGGTGCCGCAGTGGGCAGTGCGCTGTTGGTTTGGGGCGGGGCTGAGTTAGGTCAGGGCATGGACTACTGGCGGGGCCTGCTCGGTCTGGTCATCATGATGGTCATGGTGTTGGCCCCCAGCGGGGTGTTGGGCGCTTGGCAACAAATTGGGGCACTCAGGCGCCTGAGCCAAGACACCGGGCCGGACACCGTACCGCTCAACCGTGCGGCCCAAGACGAAGAGCGTCAAACATGAACGCCATCCAGCCAACTGAGCCCATGAAGCGCCAAGACACGACCCCAATACAGCCAGCCTTGCAAGTGCGGGGGCTGACCAAGTATTTTGGCGGTGTTCACGCGCTGGATGGGGTCAGTTTTGAGGTCTTGGCCGGGCAGTGCATGGCCTTGATTGGCCCCAACGGGGCCGGTAAATCCACTTGCTTTGCCTGTTTGGCGGGGCAACATGCGCCCACTGCCGGGCAGGTGGTTTGGCAAGGCCAGTCTTTGCT
>CAMDXR010000328.1 GCA_945877725.1 Limnohabitans sp. Rim8 | reverse complement strand
CCACGGGCAAATGGGGCCGGCAGAGATACCAGCCAAGCGTGATTGGACCTACCGCCAAGTTCAGTGGCTGGCACGCGCACAGGGAACCCCCTTGCAATTACCAGCCAGTCACCCCTTTAATTCGCTCGCGTTGCTGCGCTTGGCCACCGCATGTGACCCCAACGGGGAGCCCAACCGATTCGTCTGCGAGAAGATTTTCCGGCATGTTTGGTGTACCGGCCTGGAGGGTGCAGACCCGGATCGTCTGAGCCTTTTAACCGCCGATTTGGCTCCCCGAAACGATGTTGCCAGCCCGCATGTCAAGCAATGCTTGAAGCAAAACACCGATGAAGCCATTGCCCTCGACTTATTTGGTGTGCCGAGTTTTGTGGTCGATGGCCAGGTTTTTTGGGGCAACGATGCCCTGCCCATGTTGCGGGCGTATTTGCTGGGCGACCCATGGTTCGCCAGCGACGAGTGGTGCCAGGTGGCCAAGCTGCCCGTGGGTATTCAGCGCAAAGCCTGAGCCTTTTTGCCCTGTGCTGCATGGGGCAAAAAGGGTTTAAACCCGATCACCCGATCACCCGATCATTCGATTACCGAGGCAAAGCAGCCGCTTTGGCTTCAGCAGCTTGTAGTTCGGATTCCCAGCGGTTCATCAGCCAAGCGTAAATCACCACGATAGCCAGAAAGATCAGGATGGAACCTTGTGCGGCCATCCAGAAATGAAAGGGCCAGCCCCATAAATCAAAGGAAAGGTGACGGGCAAAAAAACCGGATCCAAAACTGGCCATGGCCCATGCCAGAAACAGCACCGCAATCAATTGACGGTGGCGTCTTTTTAAACTGGGGGAGGCTGCTGGGCGTTCAAACATGCGTCAGCATAAAGACAAAACGGCCTCGCCAGAAAATGTTTTCCCTTGACGCACAAAAAAAGCCCACACAAAGGTGGGCTTTGGGTCATAAACCCCAAAGACCGCGAGGGGCCTTTGGGGTTTGAGGTCAATTGACCTGGGTACTGACGTCGCCTGGCCGGCTGGGGTAGCGAACATGCTCGACCAGTTCCTGGATCTCGCGGCGGGGAGCCGGAGTCAGCAAACTGACAACGATGATGAGCGCAAATCCCAGTGGGACGCCAAACACACCCGCAGAGATAGGCAGGATGCCATACCAGAGCTCAATGGGTGATGTGACACCAAAAATGCCACGCAGCCAAGGTTGGGTGGTCACCATGTAATACATGGTGATGCCCAAACCGCCCACCATCCCGATCACAGCGCCCCACTTATTGGCGCGCTTCCAGAAGATGCCCAAGGACAAAGCCGGGAAGAAGGCCGCAGCAGCAAACGAGAAGGCCGCAGAAACCAGGAACAAAATGTCCGCCGGTTTTTGCGCCGCCACATAAGCTGCAGCCAATGCCACGACCAGCAAAAGGATCTTTGAGATCATCACGCGACGGGAAGTCGGTGCGTTCGGGTCGATCATCTTGTAGTACAGGTCGTGCGACAAGGCGTTGGCAATGGTCAGCAACAAGCCGTCAGCGGTAGACAGAGCTGCGGCCAGACCGCCAGCGGCCACCATGCCGGAGATGACATAAGGCAAGCCACCGATTTCAGGTGTGGCCAGCACAACGATGTCACCACCGATGCGCATTTCACCCAATTGCAAGATGCCATCCTTGTTGATGTCAGCCACAGACAGCAAGCCCGGATCCACCGTGGCCCATTGCCCGACCCAAGCCGGTAGTTTGTCAAACGGTGTACCCACCAAGACCGTGAAAATTTCATATTTCACCAACACTGCCAAAGCGGGTGCAGTGAAATACAGCAAGAAGATGAAGAACAGCGACCAGGTCACCGAACTCCGTGCTTGCTTGACCGACGGTGTTGTGTAGTACCGCATCAGGATGTGCGGTAAAGCCGCTGTTCCCACCATCAAGCAGAACACCAGTGCAAGGAAGTTCAGTCGTGAGGTGTTGAACGTATCCTTGGCTTTTTGGTCGCCATTGGGATCACCCGCAAACTGGGCAGCGTGTCGAGGCATGCCTGCCAGAGGTTTGGCGCGCGCTTCATTGGCGGCCTTGGCGGCAGTCCAGGCTTTCTTGGCAGCTTCTTCGTCCTTGGGCAAGCCTGCTTGCGCTTTTTCAGCGGCGGTAATGTCCGCTGCTGGGGCGTTAGCGGCCTTCAAGTCCTCGATTTTTTTGGCTGCAGCGGCCTTGTCGGCTTCAAGCGCAGCTTTGACGTCTTTGAGCTTTTCACCCATGTCGTCAGCACGTTGCTTGAAGATGGCGATGACTTCCTTTTCTTTAGGATCGTCAATCAGTGCCTTTTCCTTTTCAGTCACTTTTTGCAGCTGGTAGCCATAAATCGCTTGCGGCACGGGCACGCCGGTTTGTTTAACCGACAACCACACCACAGGAATCATGTAAGCCACGATCAAGATGATGTATTGGGCCACCTGAGTCCAAGTCACGGCACGCATGCCACCCAAGAACGAGCAGACCAGAATACCGCCGAGGCCCAAGAAAATACCCAACTCAAAAGCCACACCTGTCAGGCGAGTGGTGATCAGGCCAACGCCATAGATCTGCGCGACGACATAGGTAAACGAGCACAGGATGGCGGCCAGAATACCAATCAAACGCGGCAGATTGCCGTCGTAGCGTGCCCCAAGAAAGTCTGGGATGGTGAATTGGCCGAACTTGCGCAGGTAAGGCGCAAGGAACAAAGCCACCAAGCAGTAGCCACCGGTCCAACCCATGATGAACGCCAGCCCGCCGTAGCCGGTCAGGTAAAGCGTTCCGGCCATGCCGATGAAAGACGCTGCCGACATCCAGTCAGCCCCAGTTGCCATGCCGTTGTAGATGGCGGGCACACGTCGACCGGCCACGTAATACTCGGCCGCATCGTTGGTTCGGCTCATCACGCCAATGCCGGCGTAAAGCAGCACGGTGGCTGCCAGGAAGATGTAGCCGATCCAATTACGGGGCAAACCCATTTGTTCCAAGATGGCCAAAACGATCACAAAGACCGCAAAGCCACCGGTGTACCAAGCGTAAACCTTGTTAAGTTGTTGCTTGAACGCTGCATTGCTGGAGGCAGAAAACATGCCGCCTCCGGTTTCGGGGGTCATTCCAGCCATGATCAGTCCTCCTCAACTTCAGCCACGCCGTGTTCTTGATCCAGCTGGTTCATATAGCGCGCATAAAACCAGATGATCACCACGTAAATGATCAACGAACCCTGCGAGGCCATCCAGAAGCTGAAGGGCCAACCAAAGAAGTTGAAGTTCAGGTCACGAGCATAAAAGCTCACAACAAAGGTCACAACAAACCAAACGGCCATCAGTACCGCCGTGATGTTTAGATTTTTTTGCCAATAATGGCGATGCGATTCAGTCAATTCCATGAAAGAGTCTCCTTGTTGATAACGGCCTTTTCCACAACCGTCTTGAGCAATCCTGTCGCAGGAGGTCAATCCCGCAACTTTGCAACCGGATTGCAGCTTAGGCTCGGTTCGCTTGCGCGTTGATCCCGGTTTCGCTCATCAGCTGTGCAGCGACCTTGGGCTC
>CAMDXR010000327.1 GCA_945877725.1 Limnohabitans sp. Rim8 | reverse complement strand
GGAAATTTGCGACAGTCAATTTGGAAATCATCCGACGCACCATAAATCCAAATATATAAATCTAATTGACATACATCAACAAAACGATTGTTCATGTCAACCCGTCATGCTTGATGTATATCAACTGTCAAACAGTATTCACGCCTACATTGCATGTACGCATCAGCACCTGATGCAAGCTATAAAGCGATATATGCAACAGACCATGGAACCTGATACTTGAATGAGACGCCAAATTTGGGTGTTACTTGCTGTGTCAGCGATCAGCATATTTGCTGCATATGCTGCGTACCGTTTTTGGACAGGCCCTGAAGTCGCATTGGTACCTGTCAGTCAGGGTGACTTGGTGCAAACCATCGTGGCTAGCGGGCATGTGCAAAATCCGAACCGCCTTGAAATCAGTTCCCAAATAACTTCAACTGTTGCTTCAGTGGCCGTGAGAGAAGGTGATGCCGTTCGGCAGGGTCAGTTGTTAGTGACACTCAACGACCAGGAAGCCAATGCGGCGCTGCTTTCTGCCAGAGCCTCGGTGGCGATTGCTCGTGAGCATCTGCGCCAATTGACAGAAGTCAATGCGAAAGTAGCCACGCATGCGCACGAGCAATCCCAAACCAATTTTAAAAACGCCCAAGACAATCTTGACCGATCGAACGCTTTGCATTAAAGAGGATTTATCGGACAAGCGGCACGGGATGAAGCCGAGCGTTTGATGCGCAACGCACGCGCGCAATCGATGATCAGTCAAGCGCAATCTTCAAGTTTGCAGGCCCAGGGAAGCGAAATAAATGGCGCACAAGCCAATTTGCAATTGGCTTTATCCAGCTTGGATGCGGCCAAGGCCAAATGGTCATATGTGCGCATCCATGCACCGCGCAGTGGTGTTTTGATTTTCCGCAATGTGGAGGCAGGCGACTTGGTGTCACCCGGCAAGCAACTGTTTGTGTTGTCGCCAAAAGGAGTCCCTGAGTTGGTGGTGCAGATCGATGAAAAAAACATGAAATGGGTGCGTGTGGGGCAATCGGCTATCGCCAGTGCTGACGCCTACCCAGACCAAAAGTTCAAAGCACGGGTGGTCTTCATCAATCCTGCTGTTGATGCATTGCGCGGATCTGTCGAAATAAAACTCAGCGTCATTGACCCGCCTGATTTCTTGACACAAGACATGACGGTCACCGTAGATATCGAAGTTGCCAAACACTTGGCGGTGATGAATATTCCCTTGTCAGCGGTGCACACCACAGCGCCTGGGCAAGGTTGGGTGTTGCGCTATCGACAGGGGCATTTACAAAAAGTAGACGTAGGCTTGGGATTACAAGGCAAGGGCCGGGTTGAAATTTTGTCGGGACTACTTAGCTCCGACTTGCTGGCACCGGACTCTCAAAGCCAGTTGCATGACGGATCTGCGGTGCAACTCGCCAACCCATGAACACACCAAACTGGCGTATTTTCGAAGGAATGGTTGCATGGCGATTGCTTCAGGATGGACGCGTGCAAACGATCTTCATTCTGACGGGAATTGCCATCGGCGTAGCTGTGATTGTGTTCATGTCTTCTTTGCTCACAGGCATGCAAAGCAATTTTGTGAACCGCGTGTTGACCGGGCAAGCGCATATTCAATTGCTCAATCCCAAAGAAAGGGTTGTGTCGCTGAGAGACGGTCCCTCGGCTGCACATGTCATGAGCATTCTGCAAGTCCCTTTGCAGCGTTTTAAAAGCATCGATCAGTGGCAACCTTTGACAGAGCAACTGACCGCCATGCCAGAGATCAAAGTGGCGTCCCCCTCTGTTACTGGATCAGTGTTGTTGATGCGCGGCGAAGCCAGCCGTTCTGTGAGCGTGACAGGGGTATTGCCTGAGCTCTATTTTCAAGTGATTCCGCTGCAAGAAAAATTGACAGCAGGGGCTGCCAGCATCAACAATGAGAGCATTGTGATTGGTATGGACTTGGCCTCCGATCTGGGGCTGACGGTGGGCGAGAAATTGCGTATATCTGCAGCCAACGGAAGAACCCTGTTGCTGACGGTTGCCGGTATTTTTGACTTGGGCAACAAAAGCGCAAACAGTCGACTCACCTATATTTCGCTGCGAAACGCACAAAGCATTTTCAATTTAACCGGTGGCGCCACTGTGATTGATGTGGTCATGCATGATGTCTACCAAGCAGAAATAGTGGCGCAAAAAATTCATTTGCAAACTGGGCTGCAAGCTGACAGTTGGATGAAAACCAATGAGCAATTCTTTACCGCTGTGAAAGCGCAAACCACTGCCAACACAGCCATTCGATTTTTTGTGGGCCTGTCGGTTGGTTTCGGTATCGCCAGCGTATTGGTGGTGTCGGTGGTACAGCGTTCGCGCGAGATAGGCATCATGCGGGCCATGGGCGTCACACGTGGGCAGATTCTGCGTATTTTTTTGCTGCAAGGCGGTTTGCTGGGTTTAGGCGGGGCATTGCTCGGATCAGCCATTGGTGCCTTGGCTTTGTCGCTGTGGCAACACTACATGCGCAATGCCGACGGCACCGTTATGTTTGCACTGGTGTTTGACACCACACTGCTTTTTCACACCTTATTGCTGGCCAGTTTGACCGGATTGCTTTCTGCATTTGCCCCTGCGCTTCGGGCAGCCAGGCTCGACCCTGTGGTCGCCATCAAAGCATGAGTGCGGGTCCACAGGTACAGCATGCGCAGCAGACCGTACCGGTGCTTGCCTTGGTTGGCATCAAAAAATCTTTCAATATCGGCCAAACCAACGAAACTGAAATACTGCACGGCATTGATTTGACCTTGGAGCCAGGCGAGTTTTGTGCGGTTATCGGCCCTTCCGGTTCAGGTAAAAGCACGCTGCTCAACAGCATTGGTTTGTTGGATCGCCCTAGCTTGGGCAGCCTGTGCATTAACGGGGTCGAGACAACTTCTATGAACGATGCCGAATTGACGCATTTACGCGGCCATCAGATCGGCTTTGTTTTTCAATACCACCACTTGCTCACTGCATTCACCGCGCTTGAAAACGTGATGATGCCTATGTATGCCAATGTCGGTTTCTTTGAACCGAGGATGCAAGAACGCGCCATGGTTTTGCTGGACAAAGTAGGGTTGAAGCCTTGGCTGCATTCACCGTCTTCGCAATTGTCAGGCGGACAGCAGCAGCGCGTGGCAGTGGCTCGTGCTTTGGTGATGCAACCTTCATTGATTTTGGCCGATGAACCCACAGGTAATCTGGATTCAAAAAGCGCAGACAAGATGTTTGACCTCTTGCGCGAGGTATGCCGAGAAAACAAAACCGCCGTGTTGTTCGTCACACACAATCCTTTGCTTTCCGCAAGATGCGACCGGACCATTCGGGTGGAGGATGGTCAGATCGCCAGGGACTGAAAGGCTATGGCATGACGTATCGCCGCTTCAGGTTTTGGCCATGCCCATCAAATGCGCCATGTCTTTCAAGAAAATCTTCACATGCGCCATGGGTTTTGTGCGCTCGAGTTTTTTATTCATATAGGAATCGAAGGTGAGTTTTTGCACATCTTTGTCCTCACACATCTTGACAAAACTTTCA
>CAMDXR010000326.1 GCA_945877725.1 Limnohabitans sp. Rim8 | reverse complement strand
GCCGTCTCCGATCTTGCCCGTGCGGGCCGCTTTAACGATGGCATCCACACAGCTGTCCACGTCTTCGTCCTTGACCACGACTTCGACCTTCACCTTGGGTAAAAAATCGACCACGTATTCGGCACCGCGATACAACTCGGTGTGTCCTTTTTGGCGTCCAAAACCTTTGACTTCGGTCACGGTCAGACCGGTCACACCACACTCGGCCAAAGCTTCACGGACCTCTTCCAGCTTGAAAGGTTTGATGACGGCAGTGATCTGTTTCATTGAAAGAATCCTCAAATGATGGGTTAAGCGCGAAATTTGTTGGTCATAGGATAACGCCAATCTTTGCCAAAACTGCGGTGTGTCACACGAATGCCCACAGGAGATTGTCGGCGCTTGTATTCGTTAATTTTGATCAGACGGGTGACTTTTTCGACGTCGGCGCGTTCATAACCATCGGCAATGAGGGCTTCTACGCCCTCGTCATTTTCCATGTAGCGGGCAATGATGGCGTCCAGCACCTCATAAGCAGGCAAACTGTCTTGGTCTTTCTGGTCCGGGCGTAACTCGGCGCTAGGGGGGCGGGTGATGATGCGCTCAGGAATCGGCTGAACTCCGGTGGCATAAGGGTCATTCAGGTTTCGCCACCGGGCCAGGTCAAAGACACGGGTTTTCACCACGTCCTTGATGACCGCAAAACCACCCGCCATGTCCCCGTAAAGGGTGCAATAACCGGTGGCCATTTCGCTTTTATTGCCCGTCGTCAGAACGATGGCCCCGGTCTTGTTAGACATCGCCATCAGCAAGGTGCCGCGAATCCGGGCCTGAATGTTCTCTTCGGTGGTGTCTTCTTGCAAGCCTTCAAATTGATCTGACAAGGCGGTTTTAAAACCGTCAAACAGGGGGGCAATGGCAATTTCGTCATAGCGCACCCCCAAACGTTTGACCATTTCGCGCGAGTCGATCCAGCTGATGTCGGCGGTGTAAGGCGAAGGCATCATCACCGCATGGATCTTGTCGGCGCCCAAGGCATCCACGGCAATCGCCAATACCAAGGCCGAATCGATGCCTCCGGACAGGCCCAAAATTGCCCCCTTGAAACCGTTTTTACCCAAATAATCGCGCACGCCCAACACCAAGGCATCCCACAACTCGGCATCGGCTGTGGCCAGGGGAACCACCGCATCAACGGCCGCAGACAGCTCAACGCCCCCCTCTGTCTTATCGGCTTTTACAGTCAAAACCGCCTCACGGAAGCCCTCAGCGCGTGCCACCACATGGCCCTGGGTGTTCAAGGCAAAAGAGCGGCCTTCAAAAATAACTTCATCTTGCCCACCCACCAAATGCGCATAAATCAGGGGCAAACCAACATCTGCCACGCGCTCACGCATGCGCTGCTCGCGCTCTGGGCCTTTGCCCGCATGAAAAGGCGATGCGTTCAGCACCGCCAACACCTCAGCCCCTGCGGCTCGGGCCACTCGGGCGGGCTCTTCGAACCATGCGTCTTCACAGATCAGCAAACCCACTTTGACGCCTGCCACCTCAAAAACCCCCGCGCCTTGGCCTGGGGTGAAGTAGCGGCGCTCGTCAAACACTTGGTAATTGGGCAGCTCCCGCTTGTCATAGGTCGCCACCACCTGCCCCTCAGCCAACACCGATGCACGGTTATGGCGGCGGGTCACGGCTACGCTACGGGTGCGCAGCCCTCCCCCCTCGGGATGACCCACCACAACATGCATGCCTTTTAACCCAGCCAGTTCGCGGGCCACCGTTTTCAGGGCATCATCGCAGGCATCAATAAAGGCAGGGCGCAGCAGCAAGTCTTCGGCGGCATAACCGCAGATTGACAACTCAGGGGTAATCAACAGTCGGGCACCCTCGGCATAAGCCTGTTGGCTTGCATCGATGATCTTGCGGGCATTGCCCGGCATATCCCCGACGATGAAATTGAGCTGAGCCACACAAATTTGGAGAGTCATACAGGTGCAAGAAAATGTGAGCTTGAATTATGTCACCCAGGTGCATGACGACCTGAGCGCCATGGATTCTCAAGTTTGGGACGGTTTACTTGCCAAACAAGACGCCCCCACCCCCTTCATGCGGCATGCCTATTTGTCGGCCATGCTCAGCAGCCAATCGGCCACCCCAGATACCGGCTGGATTTTGCAGGTGGTTAGCCTGTGGCATGACACGCCCACGGGCCTTGTGTTGGCCGCAGCCTGCCCGCTTTACATCAAAACCCACTCCCGGGGTGAGTACGTTTTTGACTACGCGTGGGCGCAAGCGTATGAACAACACGGACTGGCTTATTACCCCAAAGCCCTGATAGCGCCCCCCTTCACGCCCGTGCCGGGCTCTCGCCTGTTGGCCGAGTCTGCACAAGCGCGGCAGGCGCTTTTGGCGGCCGTACTCGGCCTGTGCCAAACGCAAGAAATTTCCTCACTGCACATTCTGTTTGCCAGCGCGGAAGATTTGCAAGCCTGCGATGAAGCGGCCTTGTTGCAGCGCAGCCAAGTGCAGTTTCACTGGCAAAACAAGGGCTGGCGCGATTTTGATGATTTTTTAAGCAGTCTGACCCAAGAAAAACGCAAAAAAATCCGCCAAGAGCGTCGCAAAGTCCAGCAGGCGGGCATCACTTTCCGCGCCATGACCGGGCCTGAAATTGGCACCCCAGACTGGGCATTGTTGGTGCAGTGTTACCAACAAACCTATTGGGAACATGGGAATCCACCCTATCTCAGCCCGGCATTTTTTGAGTCCATGCGAGACCACATGGCGGCCAATTGGTTGCTTTTTGTAGCGGAACGCGAAGGCCGCGCGATCGCCGTCAGCCTGATTGGCTTGAATTTGGATGCCCAAGGGCAACCCGAAGTGGCCTACGGCCGCTATTGGGGCGCTCTGGAGCGGGTCGATTGCCTGCACTTCGAGGCCTGTTATTACCAACCGATTGAATGGTGCATTGCCCACGGCCTAAAGCGCTTTGAGGGTGGCGCACAGGGGGAGCACAAAATGGCCCGCGCCCTGTTGCCGACGCCCACCCACAGTGCCCACTGGTTGGCACACCCCGCTTTTTCAGAGGCAGTCGCCAGGTTTCTGGAGCGCGAAAACCAAGGCATTGGGCACTATCTAGAGGCCCTGGACCAACACTCTCCCCTGAAAAAACCCGCTTGAAGCAGGCATAAAAAAACCTGCACCGGAAAATCCGGGCAGGCTTTTAAGGGGCATGTGCCTGGGAGGCACTAGAAAGACGCTGTCTAGGCGCTGTCTATGCACCTGATAGGCATCAAGGAGGCGCCATGTTAGGCGCCACGGCTTTTTACAGACCCTTGTCCTTGTTGTAATTGGCGATGCCGTCCAGAATTTCCTGGTGGGCGGCGTCCTTGCCCTGCCAGCCCAAAATCTTGACCCATTTGCCGGGCTCCAAGTCTTTGTAATGCTCAAAGAAGTGGGCAATTTGTGACAAACGCAATTGGTTCATGTCTTCTGGCTTTTGCCAGTGGGTGTAAATCGACAAAATCTTGTCGATAGGCACCGCCAAAACCTTGCCATCCTGACCGCCCTCGTCTTCCAT
>CAMDXR010000325.1 GCA_945877725.1 Limnohabitans sp. Rim8 | reverse complement strand
GGCCGAACAAGTGCTGATCCAGCGCGGGGCAAAGCACTACACAGGCAAGCTGTGCGTGGTGATTGAAACGTTTAGGCCTGACAACAGGCGAAGGGATCTTGACAACCTGCTGAAGGCGGTCCTTGACGGCTGCACTCACGCTGGTGTTTGGGAAGACGACAGCAACATTGTCGATCTGCGAATTTATTGGGCCAACACAATCGGCGGAATGTTAAAAGTGAAAGTGAGCGAGCTATGAGCACAGCGTTAAAAGTGAAGTGGTACACAGGAAGCAAGGGCAAGGTTGGCATTGCAAAAGTGCAAACAGATGACGGCGACATTGAGTACCGCATCAGCTCAGTTGATGGGTTCCTCGAGCACATGGACGTGCAGCAGATCGTCGCGTGGGGCGCGTGGTTCCCCATTGAGGCTGGTGATGCATTATTTTTGGAGGAAGCATGAACCAAGAGCCAGAACTGATTGACCTGTTTGCAATGTTTATTGTGCAGGGCCTGCTGACCGCCGAGGTGGTTGACGAATACAGCAATGAGCATGTGGCTGAGATTGCCTATCGCGCTGCCAACGCAATGATGATTGAAAGAAAAAACTGGATTGGAAAACACAATGACTGAGAAACTGATTGACCCCCAAGCCGCAGTCGACTTCATGATTGCAAAGTCCAAGGCCTACGCCCAGTCGGAGGCCAACAAAGTCTACATGGAAGAGCTGCGCAAGACCATCAAGGCCGAGCAGATGATCGAGGCCGAAGAGATGGGCCACAAGACTGCCGCCATGCAGGAGCGCGAGGCGTATGCGTCGGCGCGGTATCGCGAGCACTTGGTTGCCCTGCGTCAGGCCGTGGAGGCTCGCGAGGAGCTGCGCTGGATGCTCATCGCGGCACAGGCCCGCATTGAGGTGTGGCGCTCACAAGAGGCCAGCAACCGGGCAGAAGGGAAGGCAACCATATGACTGGATTTGTAAGCAAGCGCCAAGCGGCGCAAGCCAAGCTGGATGATGACGACGCACAAGGCTACGTTGCAGAGTACGAAGCGGCGCTGTTGACTGCATACCAGAGCGGTTTTGCAGATGGCAAAAAAGCACCACAACCAGTGCAGGAGCCAGTGTCGTGTCGCTTTTGTCACAGCAAAAAAGGTTCATGGACATGGCAGTGCTACAAATGTGGAGAGATTGACGATGTGCAACAGCCCCCACCCGCAGCACAGCCAGAGCAGGAGCCAGTGGCGTGGGTTTGTTATGGAGCACCGGGAAAACGCGATATTGACTTTGAGGAAGCCGACATTAACGGACTGCCAATCGGAACCAATCTCTACATCACCCCACCCGCAGCACAGCGCCCGTGGCAGGGGCTTACTGAGTGGGAGCGCGAAGCAATTGCCCACGCCTGCGGGGCTATGGGTTCTGAGTGGTTGGTGTTTATCGAGGCCGTGGAAAAAGCATTGAAGGAGAAAAACAGATGAAAACCGAAGAGGATGAAGAGTTTGAACGCATCATGCGAGAGCAGGGATACAGGGTTATTGGGCGCTGGCGTGAGTCTGAAGCTGAGGATGAAAAAGAAAAACGCTGCCCAACGTGTCACCGCTTGCTGAAGGACAACCGTGAAACAAACGACTGACCCAACAAAAAAGACGTGCCAAGTGTGCCGCTTACAGCCAGCCCAGAAGATGGCCAAGTCGAGCAACGGCACGCCGCAGTGGCGCTGCCTCATTTGCCACGAGCTGAAGAGTCGGCAGGGCTTTACAAAGAGCAGTAAATGACCACGCTGGCTGAGAAAAAGCACATGAGCCGAGTGGCCGAGCTGGGCTGCGCAGTGTGCAGGCGCATGGGGTACGAGGGGACCCCAGCCGAATTGCACCATCCAAGGGCCTTGGCGGGGGGCTGGGGGCGTTCAAGCCACATGGACGTCATCCCACTATGCCCAGAGCACCACAGAGGCGCTACGGGCCTCCACGGCCTTGGCACGAAGGGTTTTCCCAAGCGCTGGGGTTTCACCGAGCTGGACCTGCTGGAGGACGTTCGGGGCCTATTAGGGTAAACACCTACAAAATAAATTAAAAAAGTTGTTGACTCGTTTAATTCTGAGTTACACTACATGCACTGACCAAGCAATACCGCACAGTCAGAACCACAGAAAGATAGCGAAATGACCACTACCATCATTACCCCAGCAGCCCACGACGTCGACACCCTCGGCGCTCTCTTGGCCCAGATTGCAACCTTGACCAAACAAGCTGACCTGATCAAGGACGGCATCAAGGATTCCGCCAGCCTCGGCGGTGACAAGGTTGTCGAGGGTGACCTCTTCAAAGCCACCTACATCGAGAGCAACCGTTCGGTGGTCGACAGCAAGGCTCTGTTTGCAGAGCTGGGCGCAACCCCTGAGCAGATCGCACGTCACACCAAAGTGACTGCGGTGTTTAGCGTCAAAGTAACCAGCCGTTAATCGGAGGCCACCATGAAAAAAAATGTGTACGTCAATGCAGTTTTGGCCTTCGGGCCAGACGGCAAAGAGCAAAGCGTCATTGAGCTGACTGACGACGAGTACGCCGCTTTGGAGCGTGCCATGCAGTGGCCTGAAGACTTGGCCAAGTGGGACCGACTAAATCGAGTAATCAACGGTTCTGAAATGGGATCACCAATTTAATCAACCGGGGGCCTCGGCCCCCATCAAAAGCGAAAGGAAAGCGAAATGGATTCATTCACAGCAACAGGCATCGCAGAGGGCTTCATTGAGGCCGACAGCGAAGAGCAGGTCATCGAGGCATGGCAGACCCTTGTGGACACTGGCCTCGCGTGGCAACTGCAAGGCTGGTTCGGTCGCACGGCCCAGCAACTCATCAACCAAGGCGTCATCACCGCATAACCGAAACGAAAGCGAATCATGAAAATTTTGACCACAATCCACGTTCACTATCAAAAACACTCTTGGGAAACTGAGGGCAAATTTATAGTGTTTTATGTCCAATTGGACGACACTCAAGACCGCACCTACGTTGGTCCACAAGAAATCGAAATCGAGGTCCCCGACGACTACGACCCACGCGCACAGCAGGTGGCGGCGCTCGAGGCGCTGAAACAAAAGGTCATGGCCGACTACCACAAGTCTGTCACCGAAATCAACGACCGCATCTCCAAGCTGTTGGCACTGGAGTACACGGCATGAAGCACGCAGAAGCCAAATACATCAGCCTCGGGTTTAAGTACGAGCGGGCGCAGTCCCCGGAGGCTGGCACTGCCGTCGCGCAGGCCATCAGAACCCTCATAGAAGGCGAGCGGGTCGAGGACCGGGCGGATGCCCGCCGCTTGGTCGATCGTGGCCGCCAAGAGGCCCGCCAAGGGGTTGCAGCATGAACGCGCCAGAGACCACAATGTCTGAATACATCAAGGGCTTCGACGCCGGGTACGACTACGTCTTGCATGAGGTCGAGCGCTGGATCAAGCAGCACGATTACGAGCCACGCGCTGTTTGGCCAATCGAGCACCTGCTGGCGCACCTTCGTATGGAAACAACAAGGGTAGGGAAAACACCTAGAAAATAATTTGGGTTGGCTGTTGTATTGTTT
>CAMDXR010000324.1 GCA_945877725.1 Limnohabitans sp. Rim8 | reverse complement strand
GATTTGTATTTGACCCGGCACCTGCAACAGGCGTCCATCGTGCGCGCCCCCAGCTCGCCCGCCGTGGTCGATGTATTCACTGAACAACAACTTGAAGTGGCGGCAGGCGTCAAACAGCAACTGCAAGCCGATGCTCAACGCTTGCCAGGAGTTCGCCTTTTGCCCGGTCGTTTCATGGTTATCCACCAAGCCATGGGCATGCCCGCCACGCGCAGCCCAGAGGCTTGCAGCTTTCTGAATGCCTTTATTGAAAAAGCCAAAAGTAGCGGATGGGTCGACCAAGCCTTTGTTCGGCACGCCATCGCGGGCGCTGCTGTGGCCCCTGCGGGTTATCCCGCTCAAGTATGAAAAAAACCTTGCCATTCATTGGCTCAAGGAATCGCTTTTCGGGTCGATACAACACCATGGGTGTCGATTTGCGATGGGCCGCCTCTTGGAAACCGATGAAAAAAGTGCTTTTTTACCTGCTGTGTGGGTCTGGCTTGTGGCTAAGTTTGCACACGTCTGCGCACGCCCAAAACAAAACCCCCACCAAAGCGCCGCAAAGCACTTGCATGGTGGCCGAATTCAGGTCTTTGGCTTTGTTGACGCACGATGCCAATGAACGGGTGAGCAAGACAAACGACTGGCTCAAGCAGAACGGCGAAAAATGCACCCAGGCCCAGTTGAATGCCATTGCCTCCAACAGCCCGACATGGCTGGGCACAGCTTTGACCATCGAGGTTGCAGGGCGAATTGACGCCTTGATTGAGGCCAAAATTGCCGACAACCCAGATTTGATGGCGGCGCTTTATTCGTCCAAAGGCAAGGAAGCCCGCGCGTCTGTCGAGGTCACCAAGCCACCGCCTGCGCCTGCCCCTGTGGTCCCGGCCGCACAACCGGCTTTGGCTCAAGCCAACACCGTGATTCAACCTGTCATGGTGCAAGGCCCCGGCGCTGGAATGAATGACAGACCCAGAACCGCAGAAGTGCCCGATGCCTACTTTGGCACCCGGCAAAAAGAACAGCTTCTTGAGTTTTTTGAAGAAACACGAGGCCCTGGGGAGTGTCCAAAAGGACTGGTCAAGCGTGGCGATAAATGCGAATCACGCGTGAAAGAGCGGGATTGGAAACTGCGCCAACCTTTACCACCCTCTGAAAGACCCGAAGACTTGCCCATGGCACTGATCCTGAAACTGGGGCAGCCCGCACCGGACCATCAATACAAAAGGGTGGGCGCCGATATCTTGCTGCTGAAAGGCCCGCAAAACATCGTGGTGGATGCCATCCTCGATCTGGGCGGCCTGAAGGCCAAAGCAGGCGGTTAAGAAAATCCAACCCATGGCCCTGGGCTCATGAACTCATGCGTCCACGGACCCACGGGCTCATTCGCCGAGTGCGGTTGTTAGTTCATTGCACCCAGTCCAACGCCTTGACCCAGCCCACACTCTGACTGCCGGTGTTGTCGGCATCGGCCCCTATCAGCACCGCACGCACCTTGGGCAAGGGGGCACCGGCCGGGCTTTCGTCGGCAAAGAGTTGGGCAAAATCTGCGGCCACATCGCGGGTCTCGGTTTGCCACTGCCCCAAGTTGGCCCCTTTACCTTGCAGTGTGATAAATCTCACCCGCTGGGTATACGGGTTGGCCCCCTGCAAACCCGCCGCGTGCACGCTGTCCCACACATAACACAGGGTGGCCGCAGGCAGGTCTTCGCCACTCAGGCTGCGGGCAATGCGCAGCTTGGTTCGCTCGATAAAAGGCACGCGCTCTAGGGGGTGATCAAACATGGCGCACACCTTGATCGCCGCATCGTCCCCGGCTTTGGTCAAAATGTCGGGCACACCCTTGCCGCCGCTGAGCGGCTGGTCTAAACGCCAGCGCCATTGCAAACGCCCGGCGGTGATTTTGGGCAACTCATGCACCCAAGTGCCATAAGAAGCCTGGGTGCTGACTTTGAGGGCGCGCTCGCCTTGCACCTCGGCCAGTTCAAAACGCGTGGCAGGCAAATCGGCTTTGGCTTTGGGAAAGCCCACAAAACGCCATACGCTGGAGGCCACACCCTGGGCCGGAACCAAAGGCGCCAGTGGGGCGGTCTGGGCTTGCGCCACTGGCGACAGGGCCGCCGCTGCGACACAACTCAAGCCAAATGCCAAAGCTGAAAAATGGCTTTTAAAAAAACAGGGGCGCATGTTCAACCCCTGCGCCAGTCGTGGAACTTCTTCACCCAAGCCAGTAACTTTTGCGGGGCATGGGCGCGCTTCCATTCGCCTGCGGCGTATTTGTTGGCCTCAGACAAGGTGGGGTAGGTGTGGATGGTGCCCAATATTTTGTTCAGCCCCAAGCCGTGCTTCATGGCCAACACGTATTCGGCCAACAAATCCGCGGCATGGGTACCCACAATCATGACGCCCAAAATTCGGTCTTTGCCCGGCACGGTCAGCACCTTCACAAAGCCATGAACTTTGCCATAAGGTCCTTCATCACAGATGGCACGGTCCAAGTCGTCGATGCCGTATTTTGTGACCTCGTAGGCAACGCCCTGGGCCTTGGCCTCTTGCTCGTTCAGGCCGACACGCGCCACCTCGGGGTCTATGAATGTGGCCCACGGAATCACCCGGTAGTCGACCTTGAAAGATTTGAAATCGCCAAACAAGGCGTTCACCGCCGCATACCAGGCCTGATGCGCCGCCGTGTGCGTGAACTGATAAGGCCCTGCCACATCGCCTGCCGCATAAATGTTGGGGTACAAGGTTTGTAAATAGTCGTTGGTCTGCACGGTGCGGTCGGTCGGCACCCCCAGGTCTTCCAGTCCATAGCCTTTTAAGCGCGCTACACGGCCCACGGCACACACCAGCGCATCAAAAGGAATCACCACTTCTTGACCTTGATGTTCTGCCACCAACACTTTTTCGGTGCCTTGGCGTTCGCAGCGCAGCGCTTTGTGACCCGTCAACACCTGCACGCCATCGGCCTGCAAGGCCTGGCGCGCCAACTCGGAGACCTCTTGGTCCTCACGCGCCATGATGCGGTCGGCCATTTCGACTTGAGTGACCTGAGCCCCCAAGCGCGCAAAGCTTTGCGCCAGTTCGCAGCCAATCGGCCCACCCCCCAACAACACCACACGTTGGGGAATGTCATCGAGCTTGGCCAATTCGTCCCACAGCGTGTCGCTGGTCAGGTAGCCCACTTCGTCCAGACCCGGCAAGGGTGGCACAAAGGGGCGCGCACCAGCGGCAATCACGATGCTCCTGGCCGTCAGTCGCACAACTTTGGGGGCACCCTCTGGCCCGGTGGTGCCGTCGTTCAAGGCAATTTCGACGGTCCAGGGGTTGACCAATTTGGCATAGCCCTGCAACACCTCGACGCCCAACTCGGTATAGCGCTCTACGCTGTCATGTGGCTCAATGGCCCGAATCACGTCGGTGACCCGTTGCATCACGGCCTTGAAGCTGAAAGTCGGTGTTTGAGCTTCACCCGGTGCACGCAGACCGTAATGGGCACTGTGTCGAATTTGGTGCGCCAACTTGGCGCTTTTGATCAGCGCCTTGCTGGGGACACACCCATAGTTGAGGCAGTCGCCGCCCATTTTGTG
>CAMDXR010000323.1 GCA_945877725.1 Limnohabitans sp. Rim8 | reverse complement strand
CAAGTTTGCAAGGCCGCATCGCCGTCGCCCGCCACCACCAAATTCAGGCCCTTCCAGTGTTCAGGGGCCGGATTTTCGGTAAAAACTTGCTTGCCCTCAAAAGCTTCCAGGCCGCTTAAGACCATGCGTCGGGGCACAAAAGCCCCCACGCCAGCAGCAATAAAGAGGGTGTTTGTGCGAAAAATAAGGCCTTTGGAGGTCTGCACTTCAAGCCTTTGGTCTGCCAGGCGTTGCACGCTGGCCACTTGCTGGTCCAAATGCAGGGGGGGCTTGAAGGGGGTGATTTGCTGCTTTAACCGGTCAATCAGTTCATGGCCGGTACAAAAAGGAATGCCCGGAATGTCGTAAATGGGTTTGTCGCCGTACAACTCGGCGCATTGGCCCCCAACATGAGGTAGCGCATCGACCACATGGCAAGAAATGCCTTGCAAACCCAGCTGAAAGACCTGAAACAGACCCACGGGGCCTGCGCCAATGACCAGCGCTTCGGTGTCTGTAGGGAGATTCATGCGGCGCTGCTTAAAAACAAGGCCAGGGGGCTCGGCCGTGCCAACTCAGCGAATCAGATGTGGCAACTTGCCAGTCTTGTCTTTCCAGGCGTCGGCATCGGGCATGGGGATTTTGCGCTTGGTGATGCTTTTCCAGCCGGGTAACAGAGCCAATTCGGCGTTCAGTTGGGTCATGTGCAACTGGTCGGCAGGCAAGTCTTCTTCGGCAAAGATGGCGTTGACTGGGCATTCGGGAATGCAAACTGCGCAATCAATGCACTCATCGGGGTCGATGGTGAGGAAATTGGGGCCTTCCCGGAAGCAATCCACCGGACAAACGTCGACGCAGTCGGTGTACTTGCACTGGATACAGGATTCGGAAACAACGTGGGTCATGATGGACTCGGAATTAAGGGGCTGCGCAAGCCAATTTGCGCCAAAACCGGCATTTTAAAGGAGATCAGTTCACCAGCACCGCGCCTGAGGTCTTGTGGGTGGCGGTGTCTACCAACACCAGCGCTCCCAAAATGCGCGATTGGGCAAAGGGCAGGGTGACCAAAGGTTCTTGCAAAGCCAGCGTGACGTGCCCGATGGCGTTGGGAGCCAGTTCGGTTGCATCTTCTTCTGCCAGGGTGTTCACGTTCAGTCGGTGCACCACGCGCTGTACCTTGGCTTTCACCCAGCGGTGACCATGCAAGGCCCAATACACCCGCCCGGCGACCAGGGGTTCATCGTCCATCCAGGCCACGGTGGTGTTCAGTTGGCGCTGGGCTTCGGGGGCATTTTGGGCCGCCAGCAGCCAGTCGCCGCGCGACACGTCGACTTCGCGGTCAAGCACGATGCCCGCACTGTGTCCTGCGGCCTTGCTTTGGGGTTGGCGGGTGGCGGACAGCACCTGAGACACCACGGCGGTTTGGCCGCTGGGGAACACTTGGATGGTTTGTCCGGGCGCGATGCTGCCGGTGGCCACGCGGCCCCAGAAAACGCGGCGGCCCTGGGTGGTGATGCCAGAGTCGTGAAACTTTTCAACCCATTGCACCGGAAAGCTAAAAGCCACATGGGTTTCGGCAGGGGTCACAGGCAAGCCCTCGAGGATGCTGAGCAGGCCCGGGCCGGTGTAAGCGCACCAGTCATCTTGGCCATTGTTCTCGGTGTCCACCACATTCCAGCCTTTGAGCGCCGAAACCGGCACCATGGCTGTGATGGAAATACCCGCCTCTTGGGCAAAGCGGGTCAGCGCGCCCGATATGTTTTTGAAAGCCAGCGTTGCATCGGCCACGGCATCGAGCTTGTTGATGGCAAAAACGATGGAGGGCACGCGCAGCAAGTTAACCAACAGCGAATGGCGGCGGGTTTGCGGCAGCAACTGCAGGTCGGGGTTGGCCCAGTCGAGCTTGATGGCATCGACCAGCACCACGGCGGCATCGGCACTGGAAGCTGCTGTCACCATGTTGCGGGTGTACTGTTCGTGCCCTGGCGCATCGCCAATGATGAATTTGCGGGCTTCGGTGTTGAAGTAGCGGTAGGCCACGTCGATGGTGATGCCTTGCTCGCGTTCGGCAGACAAGCCGTCGGTCAGCAAGGCCAGATCGGTTTCACCAGAGCGTTGCACGCCGGCCAAATGGTCTTGCAGCACCGCCTTGGTGTCGACCAAGAGGCGGCCAATGAGGGTGCTTTTGCCATCGTCGACCGAGCCGCAGGTGATGAATTTGAGGGCGGAAAATGAGGGATTGAGTTGCATGATTTCAGTGTTTTATCGGGTTGTTGCAGGGCGTTGACTGCAGCGATTTTTTAGAAATAACCGTCTTTTTTGCGCTTCTCCATGGAGGCGTCAGAGGTCTTGTCGTCCATCCGTGTGGCACCCCGCTCGCTCACATCGGCGGCCAGGGTTTCGATCACGATCTGTTCAGGGGTGGCGGCCGTGCTTTCTACCGGGCAAGTGCAAGTGATGTCGCCCACGGTGCGAAAACGCACGTCGCGCACCTCCACGGTTTCGTCGTCCTTGGGCGGCGTGAGTTCGGTCACGGGCACCAACAGGCCACGGCGGTCTACCACCTCGCGTTTGTGGGTGTAGTAAATCGAGGGCAGGGCAATGTTTTCACGGGCAATGTATTGCCACACATCCAACTCGGTCCAGTTGCTGATGGGGAACACCCGGAAGTGTTCACCGGCTTGGAGTTTGTGGTTAAACAAGGTCCACAACTCGGGGCGCTGCGCTTTGGGCTGCCATTGGCCAAAGCTGTCGCGGTGGCTGAAGATGCGCTCTTTGGCGCGGGCCTTTTCTTCGTCGCGGCGGGCGCCGCCAATGAGGGCATCAAAGCGGAATTCTTCAATGGCCTCGAGCAGGGTGACCGACTGGTGCACGTTGCGGCTTTCGCCCGGATGGGCTAGGCGCACCGTGCCACGCTGCATGGAATCTTCGACACTGCGCACGATGAGTTCTGCGCCCAGTTCTTTGGCCCGAAAGTCGCGGAAATCGGTCACTTCTTTGAAGTTGTGCCCCGTGTCGATCATCAGCAGCGGGTAGGGCAGGCGACCTGCACCGAAGGCTTTTTCGGCGCATTTGAGCATGACCAAAGAGTCTTTGCCGCCCGAAAACAACAGCGTGGGGCGCTCAAAGGCTGCGGCAACTTCGCGCAGGATAAAGATGGTTTCTTCTTCCAGGGCATCCAGATGGCTGGTGCTCAGGGCGTGCAACTCGGGTTTTGTGAAGGCGTTCATGTTCAGGTGAAGTTACTTTGGATTTCGTTATTCCCGCAAAGCGGGGGGTGTAATTCGGGGTCATGGATCCCCGCGTTCGCAGGGATGACAAAGGGGCGGTTAGTGCAATGAAGAGCGGCGATGACAGTTTGGGGGCAAGGTTTCTGAATTCGGGGAGAGGCCAATCCCCTTTTGTGGGGATGGCAAAAGCTCGATGCTTATGGCGGTTGTGAAGCTCAGTTTTTGGCGTGCAAGCCGCATTCCTTGGCTGCTTCGTCTTCCCACCACCAGCGACCGGCGCGAAACTCTTCGCCCAGGCTGATGGCGCGCGTACAGGGTGCGCAGCCGATGCTGGGGAAAAACTGGTCGTGCAGGGGGTTGTAGTCCAC
>CAMDXR010000322.1 GCA_945877725.1 Limnohabitans sp. Rim8 | reverse complement strand
AGACGTGTCAGGCTGGAGGGCGTGGGCTCAGCGGGTTTTGCCAATGTCTTTCACATCGGTCACGGTCTCGATTTCCTGATTCCACAATTGGCCACCCACCCGCTCCACACGGCGCACATACATGTTGTGCACCACATCGCGCGTGCGGTTGTCGATGTACATGGGGCCGCGTGGGCTCTCAAAAACCTGGCCCTTCATGGCATTCAGCAAAGCATCGCCCCCTGCGCCCTTGGTGGCCTTGGCGGCTTCATAAATCACGCGCATGCCGTCGTAAGCCCCCACGGCCATGAAGTTGGGGCGCAAACCGTTGTTGGCTTTGCCAAATGCCTCGACAAACTTTTTGTTCACCGCCGAATTGTGCGAGGCCGAATAATGGTGCGCCGAGACCACACCCAGGGCCACATCGCCCATGTTGTTCAAGATATCGTCATCGGTCACACTGCCCTCGGCAATCAGGCGAATACCGGCTTTGTCCAGACCGCGCTCGGCAAACTGCTTCATCAAAGCCGAGCCGACGCCTGCGGGCACAAAGGTAAACAGGGCATCGGGCTTGGCATCACGCACCTTTTGCAAAAACGGCGCGAAATCGGGGCTGCGCAAAGGCACCCGCAAAGTCTCGATCACCTGCCCGCCGTTGTTCATAAAGCGCTGGTTAAAGTACTTTTCTGAATCAATGCCCGGCGCGTAGTCGGTCACCAAACTCACCACCTTCTTGATGTTGTTCTTGGTGGCCCAGTCGGCCAAGGTGGTCACCACTTGCGGCACGGTGAAGCTGGTGCGAACAATATAGGGCGATGCCTCGGTAATGATGGAGGTGGCCGCCGCCATGACCACCAAGGGCGTTTTGGACTGCGTGGCCACGGGTGCAGTGGCCATGGCCAGAGGTGTCAGGCCAAACCCGGCCAACACCTGCACTTTGTCATTGATGACCATTTCTTGGGCAATGCGCTTGGTCACATCGGGAGTGCCGGTGTCGTCCTTAACAATCAGCACCACTTTGCGGCCCGCCACCGTTTCGCCGTTTTGCGCCATGTACAAGCGCACCGCCGATTCCATTTGCTTGCCGGTAGAGGCAAAAGGCCCCGACATGGGCAATATCAGCCCGATTTTGAATGTGTTGTCCTGTGCGTGCGCCAGGCCCACCACAGAGGTCAGGGCCAAACCCAGCATCGAACCCAATACTTTGCGCTTATTCATGTGTGTCTCCAATGAAATGAAACCACGTAAAGGGCCGGAAAAAAGCTTGTTCCCGCTGCCCCGACGTGCCACCCGCATCATTGTCAAGCCCGGTACAAGCGTCCAATGCTTTTAGCAAACGAGCTATGCGTTTGACTTATTTACAGGGTTTTCACTTGTCATGTCGTCTGCCACCTGGCGGCACGCCTGCAACAGGGTTTGCATGCCCGGCGTCAGCAGAGTTCCAGAGCGGCGGATCAAGCCAATAGTGCGCACAGCTTGCGAAGTCTCCAAAGGCAAAACCACCACCATACCTGCATGAATTTCGCTTTGAATCTGCCGGGGCGACATCATGGCCAAACGGTCACTTTGCAGCAACAAAGACTGCATCATCAAGGCACTGTTCACGCGCAACTGGGCCGCAGGCAGGGCCAAGCCCACGCTGTTCAAAGTGCGTTCAAACACCGTTTGTGCGGGGGTGTTGGGCATGGGCATGACCCATTGCGCGGTGTCCAGGTGCGCCCAAGTGAGCTTTTTGCGCAGAGCCAAAGGGTGCCCAGCCCGCGCTACCACGGCCAAGCCGTCTACAAACAAGGTCTCTTGCATCAAGCCTTGAATAGAAAAATCGGGCCGCAAAGCGCCCACGATCAAATCAATCTCGGCATCGCGCAGTTTTTGCACCAAGGCGTCGTAGGTGCCATCGACCACCGTGACCTGCAAACCCGGCAAAGCCTGCAACAACTGGTTGACCGCCCGGGGCAACACCGGCCCCACAGAAAAGGGCAGCGTGCCAATGACCAAGCGCCCCGCTACCCGACCATTCAAAGCAGCCAACACCTCGTCGGCCTGAGCCAACTCGGACTCAAATAACTTGCACCCACGAATCGCCTGCGCGCCCCACTCGGTTAAGCGCAAGCCCTGACTGCGGCTGCGCAAAAATAATTTTTTGCCACTTAAATGCTCCAACTGCGCCAAGCTTTGGTGCACCGCCGATTGGCTCACGCCCATCTGTGCGGCGGTGACCGTTTCGGAGCCCGTGACGGCCAGCGACAAAAGCACCCGCAAATGCCGCCAACCCACGCCCGTGGCAAAGCGACAACTCAGCCAGCCATGGCCCTCGGGCACAGCAGATTTTTGAGCGGTGGGCATGGCCAGATATGCAAATGCCCGGCTGCAGCGCTGCAACAACTCGGCCCACTGCGGCGTGCCCCGCATGCCCCGGGCAGAACGGTCAAAAATCACCTGCTGCAAAGCCGCCTCGAGCGACTGCACCGAGCGCGTCACCGAAGACTGCGACAAATGCAAAGCCTGCGCCGCCCCCAGGCTGCTGCCGGTCAGGGACACGGCACAAGCGGTGCGCAAAAATTTAAGGTGATCGACCAGGGGCATGGGCTTCCCTACACATTCAGGCTCTTGGGGCAACGGGGAGGCGCGTTGCGCAAACACTGCAACACACCCCCGACTGCACGCATTATGCGAAACGCTAGACTGGCTGCCTTTCAGGGAGTTTGTATATGCAACGTTGCCCTTGGTGCGAAGGCTTTGACCTGTACCGCCACTACCACGACACCGAATGGGGCGTGCCGCTGCGGGACGACCTGGCGCTTTTTGAGCTGATCAACCTAGAAGGCGCACAGGCGGGGCTGTCTTGGTCTACCGTGCTGAAAAAGCGCGAAACCTACCGATTAGCATTTGACCAGTTTGACCCCGTCAAAATTGCCCGTTACGACGACGCCAAAGTGGCCCAGCTATTGGCCGACCCCGGCATCGTGCGCAACCGCCTCAAAGTGGCCGCCACCATTGGCAACGCCCAAGCCTATTTGGCACTGCAAGCCAAAGGGCAAAGTTTTAGCCAGTTTGTCTGGCAATTTGTGGGCGGCAAACCCCTGCAACACCAACGACGCAGCATGAGCGAGGTGCCCGCCCAAACCCCAGAATCCGACGCCCTGAGCAAAGCCCTGAAAAAGGCCGGCTTCAAATTTATCGGCACCACCATCTGCTATGCCTTCATGCAAGCGGCCGGCATGGTCAACGACCACTTGGTGAGCTGCCACAGGCATGGGGAGGTTGGGGAGTGAATGGTGGGAGGCGGACGGTCCGCTAATTTCTAGCCGAGGATGGCTTTGGGTTCGGGGAGAGTGCGGGTCCGCTATTTGGCTCAGTGGGCCCCTCTGCGCCCCTGTTTGGCCAGTTATTTAAGGCGAGCGTAAACACATAGGGCTGTCAAGCATGACCCAATGGCTATTTGGGGTCATGACCAAGGGTAGGCATGCTCGTACAGTTTTCGTCAACATCAAGCTGCGCGAGGAATTGCAATCCTACGCAGAGCAATCAAAGTGCGTGGATCGCAGCTATCCTTTTTTTGCTAGTCAAAAGAGCATCAAGGCAGGGTTTAGTGCAA
>CAMDXR010000321.1 GCA_945877725.1 Limnohabitans sp. Rim8 | reverse complement strand
GTGCCTCGGGTGGTGATGACCTCGGGGTCCAAAAGCACTTCAATCACCGTGCCCTCAGATCGCGCCAAAGCCGCCAGCAGCTCAGCCTCAAATTGCTCGGTCTTGTGAATGCGGACGCCAACGTAGCCATAGGCTTGTGCCAAAGCCCTGAAGTCCGGATTTTTCAGCTGCGATCCCGTCACATGGGTCGGATACTCGCGCTCTTGGTGCATCCGAATGGTGCCAAACATGCCGTTGTTCAACAGCAAAATGATACTTTTAGCCCCGTGCTGAACCGCAGTGGCCAGCTCTTGTCCGTTCATCAAGAAATCACCGTCTCCGGCAATGGTGAAGGCGGTGCGACCCGTCAACAGATTGGCTGCAATGCCCGCTGGAACGCCGTAACCCATGGCCCCTACCGTGGGCGCCAATTGGGTTTTGTACCCTTTCGAGAGCCCATGGTGCTTGAAAAATCGATGCACCCAACTGGCGAAATTGCCCGCCCCGTTCGTCAGCACTGCATTGGCCGGTAAGTGCTTTTGCAGCAAAGACACGATTTCAGGCATGTCCACATCGCCTGGAAGCGCTTGGGGTTTGAGGTTCTCCAAATAGCTTTCATGCACCGACCGGGTCCATTCAGTCCAAGCTAAATCGGGCGGCGCTGTTAAAACCTCTAGGCTGCGCGCGGCCGCATTCATGCTGGCATGGATGGCCAGATCGGCTTGGTAAACGCGGTTGAGCTCCTCGGCACTGCTGTGAATATGAACCAGTTTTTGAAGGGGTCGAGGGGCTTGCAGCAGGGTGTAACCCCCGGTGGTCATCTCGCCAAGTCGGGGGCCAATGGCCAAAATCAGGTCCGCATCACGAATGTGTTTGGCCAACAAGGGGTTGATGCCTATGCCAACATCGCCTGCATATTGAGGGTGGTGGTTGTCAAAGGTGTCCTGAAACCTGAAGGCGTTGGCGACGGGCAATTGCCAGTTTTCAGCAAAGCGTTGCAAGGCCTGGGCTGCCTGGGGGGTCCACCCCCCACCGCCACCAATGACCAGCGGTCTTTGGGATGCCAACAACAAGTCCCTTAAATTGCGCAGTGCCCCAGGGTCGCTCCAAGCTTGGACCGCTTCAATGCGTGGCAAAACTTGGGCGGTTCGGATGGGCTGAGTCAGCATGTCTTCAGGCAAGACCAGCACCACCGGCCCCGGACGCCCGTTCATGGCCGTGGCAAAAGCGCGGGCAATGTATTCAGGCAAACGCTCGGCATCGTCCACCCGCTCCACCCGTTTGGCCATGCCTTTGGTGGAGGGACCGAAAAAATGGGTGTAATCCATTTCTTGGAAAGCTTCACGGTCCCGCGTATCGCTGGCCACATCTCCCACAAAAAGAACCATGGGGGTGGAGTCTTGGAAAGCGGTGTGCACACCGATGGACGCATTGGTGGCGCCGGGGCCACGGGTCACAAAGCAGATGCCAGGACGGCCGGTCAGTTTGCCCTGCGCTTCGGCCATGAAAGCCGCTCCGCCCTCTTGCCGGCAGATGACGAACTGAATGGCATCGCGGTGCAGATGAAAGCCGTCCAGCACGGCCAGATAGCTTTCACCCGGAACACCAAAGGCATGGGTGACACCTTGGGCCAGAAGGCATTCAACAAGCAGATGGCCGGCAATTTTTGATTTCATAGCCGCATTTTGCCCAAGCCATGCAGACAAAGCTGTCACGACCGCAAGGCATGAATCAAGCGGGTCGCGCCGTGCGCTGCCCGACCCCTAACGCGGCCACCACACTCAATAAAAGTACCAAGGCCGCGCCCAACAAGGTGGCACTGTACCAACCTTGGTCCATAAAAAACCCAAAAACCAGCGGAGACAAAGCAAAACCAACATCCAGACCCGAATACACCAAGCCATAAACCCGCCCGGTTGCGCCCTTGGGGGTGGCTTTTTTGATCATCAAATCCCGGCTAGGCCCGGCTATACCCACTGCAAAGCCGGTTGCAGCCAACACCCACAAGGTTCCGGTCTGACCGAATACGCCACTGGCACACAGGGCCATCAAGACCGCCGCTGCGCTCATGCAAATGGCCACGACACGGTCGCTCAAGCTCGGAAACCGAGAAGCCACAAAACCCCCAAGCAGCATGCCCAATGCCCCAAACAGCATGTAGGCCGTCAAGGTTATGGAAGCTGTTTCGAGGCTCACGCCATGGAGCTCTTTCAAAATTGGCACCGAAAAGTTTTGCACCACAGCCAAAGTGACCGTCGATAAAAGGAAAAATGCAAAACACCACCAAACTACCGGTAAACGCATGAAGGCGAGGTCGTTGGGGGGCGTCACCGAGATGGGCGACTTGTGATCTGCGGCCACGGTCAACAAGTAAGCCCGGTTCCAGACCAGAATCATCAAAATCACAACGTAGAGTCCCGCCGCAGCCATAAACGCATGCCGCCAACCCCACACGGCTTGCGTCAAGGTGAAGAACGCAGGGGCCACAGCCCAGCCCAAGTTACCTGTTAAACCGTGCACACTGAAGGCATAGCCCAAGCGGGGGGTGGAGACGCGTTGGTTCAGGATGGTGAAATCCACCGGATGGAATGGCGCGTTGCCCAGGCCCGCCAAAACGGCCACACACATCAAGGTGGCGTAACTCTCTGCGCTGAAGGCCAGCAAGCAAGCGGCGATGAAAAGTGTTTGCGATGCAAACAAAACAGGCCGTGCACCGATACGGTCGACCACAAACCCAGCAGATGCTTGGCCCACACCCGAAACAACAAAAAACAAGGTGCTCAGCAGGCCTAACTCCGAGAAGCTCCAGCCAAAGTCCCGCATGAAAACTGGAAACATCAAAGGCAGAAGTAAATGCGAAAAATGGGAACTGGCATGCGCCATACCCACCAAACCCATCACTTTGGCATCTTCGCGCAAAGGGACTGCACTTAACTCCGAAGCTGCCAAAGTCATAAAAATCGCATCCATTCCTGAAGCCAAGGCACGCGAGTTCCAGATATGAACGCATTCGCCCGGTGGCACCGGGCGAAGTTTAGCCCCGAAATGCTGAAAACCCGGTCTTCAGCAAGCCGCCAAGCCCTTAGCCCGCCGAATCGATGACTTTAAATTCAAACTGACCCGGGTGCCGCACGGGGTCTACCGACACTTCGATGTGGCATTTCGGCGGGAAACGACCCTCCAGCAACAAGCGGGATAAGGGGTTTTCCAAGCGCTGCTGAATGGCTCTTTTGAGTGGCCGGGCCCCAAAAACCGGATCAAAACCGACTTTGGCCAACTCAGACAATGCCGCCGAGCTGACATCCAAGTGGAGGTCCATGCGCAGCAACCGGTCTTTCAATACTTGAAGCTGGATGGAGGCAATGGAGGCGATGTGCGCGGCATCGAGGCCATGGAAAACCACTGTTTCGTCAATGCGGTTCAAAAACTCAGGCCGGAAATGGGTTTTCAGCTCATCCCACACCGCATCCTTGATGTCCTCTGCGGCTTGCCCCACCATGGACTGGATCAAGTGCGATCCCAAATTGGAAGTCATCACGATGACGGTGTTTTTAAAGTCGACGGTTCGGCCTTGGCCATCGGTCAAACGACCATCGTCTAGAACCT
>CAMDXR010000320.1 GCA_945877725.1 Limnohabitans sp. Rim8 | reverse complement strand
CCAAAAGCGCGGCTCCATATTGAAAAACAGTCCCAGTCTCAAAGCGGTATCGGCGGTGACAGGCCGATTCCCATTGACCAAATCACTGATACGGCTGGGCGAGACATCAATGTCTGCAGCCAATTGGCGAGCAGATATACCCAAGGGCTTCATGAATTCTTCCAGCAATATTTCACCAGGATGGATTTCATCTAGTAATTCAGCCATGTTCAATTCCTCAGTGATAGTCCACTATTTCGACTTGGTAAGCGCCGTTATCGGTCCAAACAAAACAAATGCGCCATTGGTCATTGATGCGGATGCTGTGTTGACCTTTTCGGTCATTCCTTAAAGCTTCAAGGTGGTTGCCAGGCGGGATTTTCAAGTTGACCAACTCAGTCACCGCCTGCAACTGCAAGAGCTTGCGACGAGCCACCCGTTCAATGTTTCTGAACTTCGGCACAAGCTTGCTTAGAAACAAGGCCTCAGTATCAGCACAAATAAACGAATGAATCATGTACGCATAATATTCCGCAACACGGAATCCGTCAATCAGAACAGAGCGTGAATTTACTTGGCAAGATCCACTGACGCTTCAAAAAACGTGATCAAGGTCACACCCACGACCTGCTAACCCGTGCGTTGTTGGCTTAAAAGCCGAAACCTGCCCCGGCACCCAGCAAGGTGGCGACACCGAGCACGGCAAAAACAGCGGCGGCGATGCCGTGCACCAGTTTCATCGGGATTTTGTGGGCCAATTTGTCGCCCACAAACACGGCAGGCACATCGGCAATGAGCATGCCCAGTGTGGTGCCGATCACCACCATCAAGGGTTGTGCGTAGTGAGCGGCCATCGCGACGGTAGCAATTTGGGTTTTGTCGCCCATTTCGGCCAGAAAGAACGTGATCAAAGTCGCGCCAAAAACACCAAAACGCTTGGCCACCTGGGTCTCGTCTTCTTCAATTTCATCGGGAATCAGGGTCCAGATGGCCATGCCGATGAACGATGCCCCCAGCACCCAGCGCAAAATTTCTGGGCTGACGGCCGAGGTTATCCAAGCACCCAATGCCCCAGCCAGCCCGTGGTTGATGACGGTGGCAACCAAGATGCCTGCAATGATGGGAATCGGTTTTTTGAAGCGCGCCGCAAGAATGAAGGCGAGCAATTGAGTTTTGTCGCCGATTTCAGCAAGGGCAACAACACCCGTAGAGACGAAGAGGGATTCCATGAATATTCCAAGGCCGATAGGAGACAAATGACCACAACACCTCCTCGGCCAAAACGGGGGGTGAAATGGTCAAAGGTCTTGCCAGGCATATGTGCTGCTTGCGCCATGGCCGATAAGCCAAGTATGTTGATGCAAGCCTCTTGGGTGAAAAGAGCGACTACTCCCCGATGACAGCGGGAAAGTTTACCACCCCAAAGTCCCTAACAGAGTCCCAACAGAGGCCCCTACAGAGGCTGCTGTAATGCCCATTCAAATACCCTTCAAATCCGTATTGAAATCCTACATTCAAGGCGCATCAAGCGCTGAATGTATGCCCTTAACCAGCTCCTCAGGAGAAGAGGGTCGCACCCAACGGGCCAGCTCTTGCCCATCTCGCAACAACACCAGCGTTGGCCACAGCCGCACACGGTAACTGCGCCCCAGCGGTCGGCCCGGACCATCTTCGATCTTGATGTGTTGCCATGGCCTTTCTGCTGCTTGTGCCAATGCTTGCGCCACCACGGGTTGTGCGGCGCGACAATGGCCGCACCATTCGGTGCCGAACTCAAGCAAAGTTAGGCCACGCAGGGCTTCTACCTCGGCACGGCCAGGTGTTTCCAAAGCGCTGAGATAAGGTTTGAAAGCACTCATGGCTGTAACCCCGCTGAACTGAACAATTGCGACACCATAGTTCGCCACCACAGCAAGCCAGGGTCTTTGTCAAAGCGTGGGCTCCAATGCATCGACACTGTGAAATCACGCAAGGGCAACTCAGGCTCAACAATGCACAAAGCCCCTTCCGATGCAAAGCTTTGAGCAAAATTTTTCGGCATTAAAACTGCCAGATCGCTGCTTTTGACAATGCCGGGCAATGACAGGAAGTGGCTGACCGTCAAGCGCAGACGGTGCTGCCAATGCATCAACTCCAAAATGCGCAGGGTATCTGAGTGGGTGCGCACGGCGGCAAACTCCAGATCGGTCAACACACGCTGTTCTGCATCGGGTGATGGGTCTTTAGACTTTTGCAGCTGGTTCCACAATTTGGCCACCGGATGACCCTTCCGCATGAGCAACACGTAGCGGTCGCTCAACAAGGGTTGATGCAAGGTGTCTTGCACCTCGGGCAAAAATCCAATCGCCAAGTCGAGCTGACCGCTGTCCAAGGCCGCGCCGATTTTATTGTGCGCCAGTGGCCTGGCCTCTAAGCGCATGCCGGGCGCGTTGTGCTGCAGGGCCTGCACCAATTCAGGCAAAAACCGGGCCTCTCCGATGTCGCTTAAATGAACTCGCAACACACGGCTGGAACGCTTGGGGTCAAACACTTGCGAGACATTCAGGGCTTCTTCAAGGGTGCCCAGGGCCATTTGCACCGCCACCGCAAGCCGGTCGGCCCGAGGCGTTGGCCGCACACCCGAACCGCTGCGTTCAAACAAAGCATCGCCCAGCATGGTCCGCAGCCGCGCCAGCCCTTGGCTAGCGGCAGGTTGCGACATGCCCAACTGTTGTGCGGCCAAGCTGACGCTTCCGGCCCGCCAGACGGCATCAAACAAGCGCAACAGGTTCAGGTCCAAGTCGTTGATATTCATTTATCGCATACCAATTATTAGAGTTATTTTATAGGCTTATGTGTAAGATGCCTCCAACTGTGCGAGATCGCGCACACAAGGAGCTGGTTTTGGAAGTCTCATTTCACGAAGAAATCAAGGCCCTGCGAATGGGCAAAGGCGAGGTTTTCCAAGGTGAGGGCATCCTGGCGATCACCAAGGGTTTGCTGCAATCAGGGGTCAGCTACGTGGGCGGCTATCAAGGTGCCCCGGTATCTCACCTGCTCGACGTCATGGTCCAAGCCAAACCCTACATGGACGAATTGGGGGTTCATGTAGAGGCTTGCTCTAATGAAGCTTCGGCTGCGGCCATGTTGGGGGCTTCCATTCATTACCCAATTCGCGGCGCAGTCACCTGGAAATCCATTGTGGGCACCAACGTGGCCGCCGATGCGCTGTCCAATCTGTCGTCTCCGGGGGTCACGGGCGGCGTGTTGATTGTGGTGGGCGAAGACTATGGCGAAGGGGCCAGCGTGATTCAGGAGCGCACCCATGCCTACGCCCTCAAATCGGGCATGTGCTTGCTGGACCCCCGCCCCGAACTGGGCCAAATGGTCAACATGGTGGAACACGGTTTTTGCCTTTCAGAAGCCTCCAACATGCCGGTCATGATGGAGTTGCGCATTCGGGCCTGCCATGTGCGCGGCCAGTTTGCGGCCAAAGACAACCAGCCCCCCAAGTTGTCCAAGAAGCATCTGATCGATGAACCTGCGCAATTCAACTACATGCGCCTGGCTCACCCGCCCGTGACCTTTGCGCAAGAAAAACGCAAAGTCGAACACCGCCTCCCTGCCGCACG
>CAMDXR010000319.1 GCA_945877725.1 Limnohabitans sp. Rim8 | reverse complement strand
TGGCGTTGTAGGGTGTTTTCAAAGTGGTGCTGGCGCGAAATTAAGTCGGGTTCTCGCAGCAAACCGCCCGTGTCCGGCGTGAAACCGGGGTAAAAAAAGTGCTTGGTCCAGCCTTTGGCGGGCCCGCTCATCACGGGGGAGGGCAGTTTGTGCATGCGAGGCACCCAGCGTTCAGCGCTCAGGTATTCGAGGTTGATCCAAGCGGGGGCTTCTGGCCGCGTGGCAGCGGCGTGGGCCAAAAAGGCCTCGGGCAGGTTGCAGCCAAAGGCTTCGATCCATACATCAGCTGGCGGCAGATTGCTCAACAGCTCGGTGTCACTGGCCTTATGCCAAGGCAAAACTTGAACCTGATCATTAGCCAGGCTGCCCCGCAAAGTGTCCGGGGCCATCCAGATCAGGGCCGAGGCATCGTCAACCCAAAGACGCACGGCTTGACCCGCTTCAGCCAGTTGCCGAGCCAGTCGCCAGCACACGCCCAAATCGCCATGGTTGTCAATGACGGTACAAAAAATGTCCCAAAAGCGTCGCGAGTTCATGGGATGAGATTGTCGCTTCGAACCCCCGATCGAGTTGGGTTTGAAAAAATTAAGAACGGTTCTCGCTGGAGGTCGCCCATCTTGTGGAGGGCCACCCCTGCGCCCGAACGAGTTTTCCCTGTGGGATGCCACCCCTGCGGCCGAATGTTTTTCCCCAGTGAGAGGCTGCCCCTGCGCCCGAACGAGTTTTCCCCGTGGGAGGCTGCCCCTGCGGCCGAATCCCTGGAGTTCGAGTGTGGCCGGCTAGATCATGAAAAAATTAAACTGGCGCGGCGCCGATTGCTTTGCCGCCATCGATATCCAATCTGGCAGATGCACAACAATTTGACGCGACAATACGGCCCATGATTGCCGACCACGACGAAACCTTGCTGGCCCAAGTGGCTGCGCTGCCGGCCTTGCCCGGGGTTTACCGCTACTTTGACGCCCAAGGGAATGTGCTTTATGTGGGCAAGGCCAAGCAGCTCAAAAAACGGGTGTCGAGTTATTTCCAAAAAGACCACGGGGGCACGCGCATAGGCCACATGGTCAGCAAGATTGCCCGCATGGAAACCACGGTAGTGCGTTCCGAAGCCGAAGCGCTGCTGCTCGAAAACAACCTCATCAAGTCCCTTAGCCCGCGTTTCAACATCTTGTTCAGGGACGACAAAACTTACCCTTATTTGAAGTTAACCGGCAACGGCACCCTGTTTTTAAAGGCTGTCGGCACTGCGCCGGAGCCACAAACCTTCCCCCGGGTGGCTTATTACCGGGGTTCGGTAGAAAAGAAACACCGCTATTTCGGACCCTTTCCGAGCGCTTGGGCGGTCAAAGAGTCCATCCAGTTATTGCAAAAAGTGTTCCGTCTGCGCACTTGTGAAGACACGGTGTTTGCCAACCGGACCCGGCCCTGTTTGCTTTATCAAATCAAGCGCTGCTCGGGCCCTTGCGTCAATTTGATCAGCCCGCAGGCCTATGCCGACGACGTGCAGCATGCCGAGCGATTTTTGCGCGGCGAGACCCAGGCGTTGTTGCAAGAGATGGAAGCCCGGATGATGCAGCACGCCGAGCGGCTGGAGTTTGAGCTGGCCGCCGAGGTGCGTAACCAGATGTCTGCCCTGTCCAAGGTCTTGCACCAGCAATCGGTGGACACGGGGACCGACACCGATGTGGATATTTTGGCCGTGCGGGTGCAAGGGGGCCGCGCTTGCGTCAACTTGGCCATGGTCAGGGGCGGACGGCATTTGGGGGATCGCGCTTATTTTCCGGCGCATGTGGAAGATGCCCATGCCCTGCAAGCGGTCGAAGAGGATGGTCAGCCGCAACGGACCGTCGAGGTTCAGGTGCTGGAAGCCTTCATGGCCCAGCATTACATTGGTATTCCCGTGCCGACCGCGCTGATCACCAGCGTACAAGTGGACAAGGGATTGATTGCAGCCCTTTCACAGCAAGCGGGTTACAAAATTGCAGCAGTGCACAGCCCTCGCGAACAGCGCCGTGTCTGGTTGGAAATGAGTGAAAAAAATGCCGACATCCAGTTGGCTCGTTTGCTGGCCGAAGAGGGTTCGCAACAGGCCCGCACCCGTGCGCTGGTGGAGGCGCTGGATTTGGCCCCGGACGATCTGGACACCTTGCACATCGAGTGTTTTGACATCTCGCACACCTCGGGTGAGTCCACACAGGCTTCTTGCGTGGTGTTTCGCCAGCACAAAATGCAAAGCAGCGAATACCGACGCTACAACATTGAGGGCATCACACCGGGCGATGATTACGCGGCCATGCGACAGGTGTTGTTGCGTCGGTACGGCAAGTTGGCCGAGGCCCTGCGTTCTCAGGACGGGGGGGCGGAGGGCACGGCCCGTTTACCTGACCTGGTGTTGATCGACGGTGGTAAAGGGCAGGTCAGCATGGCCAAAGAGGTCTTTACCCAATTGGGCTTGGACTTGTCCCACATTGTTGGCGTGGAAAAAGGCGAAGGGCGAAAAGTCGGGCTGGAAGAACTGGTGTTTGCCGATGGCCGTGACAAGGTGTACTTGGGCAAAGATTCAGCAGCCTTGATGTTGGTGGCCCAAATACGTGACGAAGCGCATCGTTTTGCCATCACGGGCATGCGTGCGCAGCGTGCCAAGGTGCGCATGGGCGGCAGCAAAATTGAGGAAATTCCGGGAATTGGCCCGCGCAAACGAGCCAAATTGCTGCAACGCTTTGGCGGCGTGCGGGGTGTCGAGAGTGCCAGCGTGGAAGACTTGCTGGGTGTGGAAGGCATTTCGCGCGACCTGGCCGAGGCCATTTACAACGCATTGCATTAAGGACTTGGCACCCTTGTCAAGTTATTGCCGCATTGGCGTGCCACAATCAAGCCCATGTTTTTTACCATTCCCACGCTCATGACCTGGACGCGAATTGTCGCGATCCCCTTGATCATTGGTGTGTATTACCTGCAAAGTCTGACGGTTGAGACGCAAAACCTGATTGCCACCGTCATGTTTGTTTTGTTTGCCATCACCGATTGGCTGGACGGTTTTTTGGCCCGCAAGCTCAACCAAACTTCGGCTTTTGGCGCTTTTTTGGACCCAGTGGCCGATAAATTCCTGGTCTGTGCCGCGTTGCTGATTCTGGTTCACATGAACCGGGTGCATGTCTTGGTGGCTTTGATCATCATTGGTCGGGAAATCGCCATTTCCTCCCTGCGTGAGTGGATGGCCCAGATCGGGGCCAGCAAAAGCGTGGCCGTGCACATGGTGGGCAAACTCAAAACCACGGTGCAAATGGTGGCCATTCCCTTCCTGCTTTACGACGGGGTGTTGTTTGGCGTCATCGACACCCGTATTTGGGGCGCTGTGCTGATTGTGGTGGCCGCCATTTTGACGATCTGGTCCATGGTTTATTACATGCAAAAGGCCTTGCCTGAAATCCGAGCCCGAGTGAAATGAACACGGCCCGTGAGTCTGACGCCTGGCTCAGGGCGACGCCGGTGGTGTTCGTGCTGATTTGGAGTACCGGTTTCATTGTGGCGCGCTATGGCATGCCCCATTCCCCCCCATTTTCTTTCTTGCTGCTGCGCTACATCTTGTCGATTGCGT
>CAMDXR010000318.1 GCA_945877725.1 Limnohabitans sp. Rim8 | reverse complement strand
AAACTGCAAGCAGCACGCCAGCGCATAAACACCCATGTGGTCCGGGGCGGCCAGTCCATCGTGCTGGAAGTAGATGGTGGCGTGAAAATCGACAACATCGCCCAAATCGTGGCGGCGGGCGCCGACACCTGCGTGGCCGGCAGTGCCGTATTTGGTGCGCCCGATGCCGATGGCGGCTATCGGGGCGTGATGCAAGCCCTCAAACAGGCGGCTATTGCCTGAGCTAAGCGCTGATATTTGTATTTTTTTAAATCTTCAGAGAGTTTTTCCCTATGTCCTTGAGTCCCCGCACCACGCCTACCCTGACGCAATACCTGATTGAGGAGCGTCGCAGATTTCCCGATGCCAGTGGTGACTTCAATGCCTTGATTCTGGACGTTGCCATGGCCTGCAAGGCCATTGCCAAGTCGGTGGCCTATGGCGCATTGGCCGATCTGTACGGCAACCACGCAGCCGATGCCGGGGGCAGCATCAATGTGCAGGGCGAGACCCAGAAAAAACTCGATGTGGTCAGCAACGAGTTGTTCATTCGCATGAACGAGTGGGGCGGGCACTTGGCGGGGATGGCCTCGGAAGAGATGGATGGGCCTTACGCCATTCCGGCGCAACACCCCCGTGGCAAATACCTGTTGGTGTTCGACCCACTGGATGGCTCCAGCAACATTGATGTGAATGTGTCGGTGGGCAGCATTTTCAGTGTGTTGCGTGCACCCGACGCCACCGCCCATGGCGGTGCCTTGACCGAAAACGATTTTTTGCAGCCGGGCACGCGTCAAGTGGCTGCGGGTTATGCCCTGTATGGCCCGACCACCATGCTGGTGTTGAGTGTGGGCAATGGTGTGGCCGGGTTCACGCTCGACCCGGTGATGGGCGAGTTCATGCTCACCCACCCCGAGTTGCGGGTGCCCGAAGACACCCAGGAGTTCGCCATCAACGCCTCTAATAGCCGCTTCTGGGAAGCGCCAGTCAAGCGCTACGTGGACGAGTGTTTGGCGGGAAAGACTGGCCCGCGTGGCAAGGATTTCAACATGCGTTGGATCGCATCCATGGTGGCCGAGGCGCACCGCATTCTGATGCGCGGCGGTGTGTTCATGTACCCCCGCGATACCAAAGACCCGAGCAAACCGGGTCGCCTGCGCTTGCTGTACGAGGCCAACCCGGTGGGTTTCATCATGGAGCAAGCTGGGGGCCGGGCCAGTACCGGGCGCGCGCCCATGCTGACCGTCCAACCGACCAGCTTGCACCAGCGCATTGGTCTGGTGTTTGGCTCCAAAAACGAGGTCGAGCGCATTGAGCGCTACCACACCGAACCCGCAAGACAAGAAAGCTTTGCGCCTTTGTTTGCCGAGCGCAGCTTGTTTCGCGATTGAGCGGCACCCATCTAAGTCACTTGATTTTTAAAACAACAAGGAAATTCCATGTCTGAACGCCACCCCATCATTGCCATTACGGGATCATCGGGCGCGGGCACCTCGACGGTGACACGCACTTTCTCCAATATCTTTCGCCGTGAAGGTGTGCACGCGGCCATCATCGAAGGCGACAGTTTTCACCGCTTTGACCGAAAGGAAATGAAGGTACGCCAGGCCCAAGCTGAAAAGGAAGGGAACAAAAATTTCAGCCATTTTGGCTCTGACAACAACCTGTTTGGTGAACTCGAAAACCTGTTCCGGACCTACAGCGAGACGGGGCAGGGCCAAGCGCGCAAATACCTGCACAACGCCGAAGAAGCCGCCCCTTACAGCCAAGAGCCCGGCACGTTTACCCCGTGGGAAGCTTTACCGGCTGACACCGACATGCTGTTTTATGAAGGCCTGCACGGTGCGGTGGTTACCCCGGAGCACAACATTGCGCAACACCCGGACCTGCGCGTGGGGGTGGTTCCGGTGATCAACCTGGAGTGGATTCAAAAGCTTTGGCGCGACAAGCACCAAAGGGGCTACAGCACCGAAGCCGTGACCGACACCATCTTGCGCCGAATGCCTGACTACGTGAACTACATCGTGCCGCAGTTTGCGCACACGCATGTCAACTTCCAGCGTGTGCCCATGGTGGACACCTCCAACCCCTTCATTTCACGCGACATTCCGTCGGCCGATGAAAGCATGGTGGTGATCCGCTTTGCCAACCCTAAGGGTATTGACTTCCCCTATCTGTTGAACATGATCAACGACTCTTGGATGAGCCGTGCCAATACGATTGTGGTGCCCGGCGGCAAGATGGAAATTGCCATGCAACTGATTTTCACGCCCTTTGTCTGGCGCATGATGGAGCGCCGCAAACGCGCGCTGGGTCACGCTTGAGCTTAGGACGCACAGGTTCCATTCGCCTAAAAAAATTTTCTGGCCCCTGAAAAGTCTCCATGAATACAGACAAAAAAGCCTATTTTTTTGACCTGGATGGCACCTTGGTCGAAACCGCGCCCGAAATTGCCGATGCCGTAAACGACACCTTGCGCTACTTTGATTGGCCCGTGGTGTCGCAGCAGCAAGTCAATGACTGGATTGGGCACGGGACCAAAGAACTGCTGATCCAGGCGCTGGCCAGTGTGACCCAAACCACGGTGGAGGCGGTGCGCAGTGGGCCCGACCTGAAGCAGTCTCTGCCGATTTTTGACCGTTACTACCAAGCCCGTTGCGGCACCCGCAGTCACCTTTATCCGCAGGTGCGCGAGGTGCTGGCGGCCCTGCGTGCGCGGGGTTGCAAATTGGCCGTGGTGACCAACAAGGAAGGCCGCTACACCGACACCGTACTGCGTGTTCATGGCCTGCATGAGGCCTTTGATGTGGTGGTAAGCGGTGACAGTTTCCCGGTCAAAAAACCCGATCCCACCAGCGTTTTGGACTGTTTGACCCGCTGGGGCCTGGACCCATCGAGCGCCCTGTTTGTAGGCGATTCGTCGATCGACGCGGCCACAGCACGAAACGCGGGTGTACCGGTTTGGTTACTGCCCTATGGCTACAACATGGGCGAGTCGGTGCACGCCTGCGCGCCGGATCGGGTGATTGACGATTTTTCTGCGCTGCTGTGAGCCTTTGACCGCATTGCGCCGGTATTTGGCACCGCATTTTTTCCTTAATTTTCAGAGAGACTCTCATGACCACAAAAATTGGCATCAACGGCTTTGGCCGCATCGGGCGCATGGTGTTCCGCGCGGCGGTGCAAAACTTCGACGACATCGAGATCGTGGGCATCAACGACTTGCTGGAGCCCGATTACCTGGCCTACATGCTGCAATACGACAGCGTGCACGGGCGCTTTAAGGGCACCGTGTCGGTAGAGGGCAACACCTTGGTGGTCAATGGCCGCAAGATTCGCCTGACGCAAGAGCGCGATCCGTCCAACCTGAAGTGGAACGAGGTGGGGGCCGATGTGGTGATTGAGGCCACGGGCCTGTTTCTGGACAAAGACAGCGCGGGCAAACATTTGGCGGCCGGGGCCAAAAAAGTGGTCATGTCGGCCCCCTCCAAAGACGACACGCCCATGTTTGTGTACGGCGTGAACCACGCCACTTATGCCGGGCAGGCCATCATCAGCAACGCCAGTTGCACCACCAATTGCTTAGCCCCCATCACCAAGGTGCTGAACGACAAATGGGGCATCAAGCGTGG
>CAMDXR010000317.1 GCA_945877725.1 Limnohabitans sp. Rim8 | reverse complement strand
CGCCCTCGGGCCGGGTCTTCAGGCGTTTGTGCACCCAGTAATACTGTTCGGGCATGGTGCGCACCCAATCGGCCAGCAAACGGTTCATGCGGGCTGTGTCTTCAACCAGATCGTCGCTTGGAAAATTTTCCAAGGGCGCATGCACCTCGATGTCGTAGCCCTGAGCGGTCATGCGCGTGACCACGGGCACCACACGCGCACCCGCCGCTTTGGACAGGCGCGACAAGGACGGCACGGTGGCCGCTTTTTCAACGCCCATAAAGGGCACAAAAACAGATTCAGGCCCGCCAAAATCCATGTCCGGAGACAAGTGCAAGGGCTCCCCTTTTTTGATGCCCGCCAAAATCTGGCGCATGCCCCGATGCCGGAAATACGGCCTCACATTGCCCGAACGCTCCCGCCCCTGGCGCACCCAAGCCTCTAGGGCCGGGCGTGACTGGCCCATAAAAATAAACGCCACCGGGCCTGGTACATCCAGAGAAACAGCCATTCCCCCGGCATCCAAGCCCACAAAATGCGGCGCAAACATCACCAAAGGCCCAGGCTGCTGCAGGGCCTGCAAGTCGCCGACCCAGCGCAGGCGTTCACGCACCCGTGCCTCGGGCGCGTCCCAAAGCCAAGACCGGTCCATCACCGACTGACCAAACGCGATGAAGTGCCGATACGCCAAAGCTCGTCGCTCGGCTTCAGACCCCTCGGGCAGGCACTTTTGCAAATTGATTTCGACAATCCGTCGGCGTTTGAACGCCAGCAACCAAAGCAGCCAGCCCAAGCCATACCCCGCGCCCCTGACCCAAGACAAGGGCAGGCGTGCAAACAGACGTAAAACAGCGATCAGCAAATTCACCATGGGGTTTTCAGATTCGGTCTAGGACTTGCGAGGTTTTTTGTAGCGGGCATAACCCCAGATGTACTGCGCCGGGCATTGCCCGATCAAGCCTTCCATGGCTTGGTTGATTTGCACCACGGCCGTGTCCAAATCGTCAGACAACGCGTAGCCCAATGGCTGGGTGTGCAAGCGGTAACCACGCCCCCAAGACAAGCGCTCGCCCCAGATCAACACCACGCGGGCCCCGGTTTGCAAGGCCAAACGGGCGGCCAAAGTCATGGTGTATGCCGGTTTGCCAAAAAACGGGGCCCACTGGCCCATGCCCTCTGGAGGCACTTGGTCGGGCAGCAAACCCACGGCTTGTCCAGCGCGCAAGGCCTTGATCATTTGCCTGACGCCCGACAGCGTGGTCGGCACAGCCTCTAGCCCCGGGCGTTGCCGGGCCAAGTCCATCACCTCGGCCAAACCGGCATGGCGGGCCGGGCGAAACAACACGGTCAAAGGCCCATATTGCCCTGAAAAGCGCAACGCCAAAGCCTGGGCCGTGATTTCAAAACAGCCCAAGTGTGGTGTCAAGAAAAGCACCCCCTGCCCCGAGGCATAAGCCTCTTGGGCAGCACGGTCGTCGGCCCATTCCAGGTGCGGCAAGGCACCCAGCCACAAACGCGGCAACTCGGCCGACATGCGCCCAGCCTGGCCTACGGCGCGCAACACCGTGCCCAAGCCCAGCCCGGCTTGGCGTGCATTGTCTAAAAACCGGGCCCGGTACCGCCCCGAAAAAGACCAAGCCAACCACCCCCCCATGCCGCCCAAAGCGTGCAGGGCCCACAAAGGCCAACGGGAAAAAAATCGGAACCATCTCAACATGGGGGGTGATTTTGCCCTGAACTGCCCTGGCCATCGTTTGCCGCAGCACGCCTGCCATTTCTGCACCCCTCAGCGCCCCCCCAATTTGCCCTCATCACATGGCAGGCCACGGACGCCCTGTTTTTGCCAAGAAAACTTATTTTCTGCCCGCCTGCTTGAAGTCAAGCTGGGAAATGGGCGCATTTAAAGCAAAACATCGGCTGGGTTGATGGCGATTGGCTGGGCCATGCCCAACCCCGCGAAACACCCGAACAAGGTCACTCTAAGGTCATATTCGCCAGCAAAAATGGCCCTAGGCAAAAGCCGAGGTCTTGAAAAAGGTGCAAATGCCCTTATCATTAGCACTCGATGGAGTTGAGTGCTAACAACACCCTCCTCAGATTTCAGTTGCACCCTTTTCAGGTGCTTTTGTTTTTTCAACCCTTGTTTCAAATCTAGGAGATTCCATGAAACTGCGTCCTTTGGGCGATCGCGTGATCGTCAAACGTGTCGAAAGCGAAACCAAAACTGCTTCGGGCATCGTGATTCCCGATTCCGCTGCCGAAAAGCCCGATCAAGGTGAAGTTTTGGCCGTCGGCCCAGGCAAGACCAATGACAAAGGCGAAACCAAAGCCCTGACCGTCAAAGTCGGCGACCGTGTGTTGTTCGGCAAGTACAGCGGCCAGACCGTCAAGATCGAAGGCGACGAGCTCTTGGTCATGAAAGAAGAAGACCTGTTCGCGGTAGTCGAATAACTTGCGGGACAGACCGACTGACGCGCGAAGCGCCCTGTCGCTCTGTCCTCAACTGATCAAATCAATTCAATTCAGGAGTTAGAAAAATGGCAGCAAAAGACGTAATTTTCGGCGGCGAAGCCCGCGCACGCATGGTTGAAGGCGTGAACATTTTGGCCAACGCGGTCAAAGTGACTCTGGGCCCTAAAGGCCGTAACGTGGTTCTGGAGCGCTCTTTCGGCGCCCCCACCGTGACCAAGGACGGTGTGTCCGTGGCCAAGGAAATCGAACTCAAAGACAAGTTGCAAAACATGGGCGCACAGATGGTCAAGGAAGTCGCTTCCAAGACTTCTGACAACGCTGGCGACGGCACCACCACCGCCACCGTGTTGGCTCAAGCCATCGTGCGCGAAGGCATGAAATATGTGGCCGCCGGCATGAACCCGATGGACCTGAAGCGCGGCATCGACAAAGCCGTGACGGCCTTGATCGAAGAACTGAAGAAGGCCACCAAAGCCACCACCACCACCAAAGAAATCGCCCAAGTGGGCTCGATTTCTGCCAACAGCGACCACAGCATTGGCGACATCATTGCCAAAGCCATGGACAAAGTGGGCAAAGAAGGCGTGATCACCGTGGAAGACGGCAAGAGCCTGGACAACGAACTCGACATCGTTGAAGGCATGCAGTTTGACCGTGGCTACCTGTCACCCTACTTCATCAACAACCCAGAAAAGCAAGCCGCTTTGTTGGACAACCCCTTTGTGTTGTTGTTCGACAAAAAGATCAGCAACATCCGCGATCTGCTGCCTACCCTGGAAGCCGTGGCCAAAGCCGGCCGTCCTTTGTTGATCATTGCTGAAGAAGTCGAAGGCGAAGCCTTGGCGACTTTGGTGGTCAACACCATCCGTGGCATCTTGAAGGTTGTGGCTGTCAAGGCCCCAGGCTTTGGTGACCGTCGCAAAGCCATGTTGGAAGACATCGCTATCCTGACCGGCGGCAAAGTGATCGCTGAAGAAGTCGGCCTGACACTCGAAAAAGTGACTTTGGCTGACCTCGGCCAAGCCAAGCGCATCGAAGTGGGCAAAGAAAACACCATCATCATCGACGGTGCTGGTGCTGCCATCGACATCGAAGCCCGCGTCAAACAAGTTCGCGTGCAAATCGAAGAAGCCACTTCTGACTACGACCGCGAAAAGCTGCAAG
>CAMDXR010000316.1 GCA_945877725.1 Limnohabitans sp. Rim8 | reverse complement strand
ATTGTGTTGGGCGGGCCGATTTTCCTATTGCACGAATTAAGCCCCAAAGCCTTGGGGGCCGATGCCATTTTTACCGATGCCCGTGAGGCGGTGACCGCCATTAAAAGGCTGGTTCGCTCAAAATAAGGCGGCTTTATAAAGCGCTCTTTTGGGCTTCTGCGGGCACACGCCCATTAACTAAAAAGACAGATCAGACGCCACACCAACGCAGGATTTGCTGCACCGTACCTGCGGGGTCTTCTTCGTGCGCAAGATGCCCCTTGCCGATTTGCATTGTTTTTTGGGCTTGCGGCAGTCGTTTGCAAACCTCATCGGCCAGAGAAGGGGGAATGGTTTGGTCGTTCGAGCCAATCGCCATGTAAACAGGCGTTTTGATTTGGTGCAAGCGCTCAGACAAGGGTTTCAGTTGCCAAGCCGCCATCATCGACAACACCCCATGCACATGGCCAGAGTCGCTCAGCACGCGGCTGTAAAGGTTTTCGCCCTGGGCATCCAGGGTGGACCCGGTGCGGGCAATCCACTCGGCGATGTAGCCTGGTTTGGCGGCAATTTTGGCTGTGGCCCAGGCCGACAAAGGGTTGATGGCGGCTAACTTGGCGGCAGGGCCAAATGCCCAGGAAGCCACGCCGGGTAAAGGCAACCAGGCCGGGTTCAGCCCGATCAGGGTGCTTTGTGCCATTTTGCTGTGCTGCAAAACCATGTGGGCGGCAATGGCGGCACCGGCTGAATGGCCCACGATGACTGTCGGCGTTAAATCAAGTTGCAGCATCAGGGCGCGCAAGCCCTCGCTCATGCCGGGCAAGGACAGCGCGCCCTCGGGTCCCCGACTGCTGAAGGCATGGCCGGGCAGGTCGGGGGCGACCACCGTGAAGTGCTGCGACAAGCTTGGTAAAAGGTCGCGCCAGCTGAAACTGCCCGACCCCGTGCCGTGTAACAGCAACATGCACGGGCCTTGGCCCCAGCTTTGCACATGCCATTGAATGCCCCCCGCCGTCACAAAACGGCTGTGCTGCGCGTGCGGCCAAACGGCGCGGTGTGCGGCCCATGGCATGCCGGGGTAAAAACGTTCAAACATGGTCTTTTCAGTGGGGGTTGGCGCGCAAATGATCCATCGCACTGGCCATGCGCCGCGCCTGCACTTGGGGCATGGGCAGATAGCTCGCACCCATGGTTGCGGCCAATTGTTGGGCCAGTGCATCGGGCTGCATCGAGGTGTCGATCCACAGGGCACGGTGACCCGTTAGCCGCCATTGCTGGCCCCAGTTTTGCGCATCGATGTGGGCCTGGGCCCGGCCTCCCAGCCCTTGCAAAGTCACGTTGGCCCGACCATCGCTGAGCACCACCAGCAGGGGGGTCACCCCTTGGCGCTGCAGTTGGGCGGCTTGTTCGTGGGCCATTTTCAGGGCCAGTGCCAAGGGCGTGCCGCCGCCACCGGGCAAACCCGTCATGGCGCGTTTGGCCCTGACCAGAGATCGCGTCATGGGCAAAAGCAATTGGGCCTGTGCCCCCCTAAAGGCCACGATGCAGACACTGTCGCGTCGGGCATAAGACTGTTGCAGCAGCAATTCGACAGCGCCTTTGGCTTCGGCCAGCCGTTGCAGGGCCGCCGATCCAGAGGCATCCAGCGCCAGAATCAGGCAGCTTGACGCGCGTTGCTGATAACGCTGCACATGAAAGTCTTCAGCCCGAATGGCCACTTTGCTGGTGGGTTTGTGGGCCGATACAGACGGCATTTGGCGCAAGCGTTGCTTGGGCGCTGCCGCACGCAAAGTGGCCAAAATATGCAGCCGCGACGAGCCACCGGGGCGACCGGGGCGGGGGGGCAGGGGGCGTCCCCTTTGTTGTCCGGCACGGGTTTGGCCGCTTCGGCCCGAGGTGTTGCTTTGCTTAGGGGCCTGCCGGGTCATCAGTGCATCCAGCATGTGGGGCGGCAAACTGGCCAGGGCGGCAGCCACCATCATCTCTTGCAAGTCTTCGGCTGTGGGCTCGGGGGGCTTGCCTTCTGGCTCGGCCGGTGCGTCTTCTTGATCACGGTTTTGTGGCTCATCAGGCGGATCATTGGGCGGTTCGTCAGGCGGCAGGTCGTCCGGTGGCGTGGGCTCGGGAGGGGTTTCGGCCGAATCGTTCGTTTCTTCGGTGGGCTGTGGCGCGGCCTCGGCCGGCCATTGGGTGGCGCGGGGGGCCAACACGCAACGTGCGGCAAAGGCCAAATCTTCTTCGTCGAGAGTGGTGCGGCCAAACAAAGCGGCATGGCCGCTGGCCACGCGCAATGCCAGACTGGGCACCCGCAACGAGCCGATGCCTAGCCCCAGCGCCGCGGTGCATAAGGCCAACAGTTGCGCGTCGGTGAATTGCACACTTTGTAAACGCTCGCGCGCTTGCGCCAAGGCTTTGGGGGAAAGCCTGACATTGAAACGGTCGGTGGCCATGCCCTTTTCGCTGCCCAGCCGCTCCTCGGTGTCTTCCATGCCTGACAGCAAGTCTGAGGGCGACAAGGCGTATAAATCCAACCAAACGCCCAAGCGCTCGGTCAAGGCAGGCCCCACGCCCGGTTCATCGGGCAAGGATTCGTCCAGTGCGATCACGCCAAAACGGGTGCTGCCGGGCTGGGCGCTGTGCTGAGTGGCTGGCACATGGCCCGTCTCGAGGGCCTGCACCAGCAGGGCCAGCAATGCGGGGGGCAGTCTTTCGGCCATGGGCAAGCACACCAAGCCTTGGTCAGCTTGTTGCAACAACCCGGCTTGCATGCGCAGTTGACCCGTTTGCAAGGTGTGGGCCAGGTCCAGCCCACCCAACAGCCGTTCGTTGTCGACGGATCCGGGGACTTTAATGATTGAAAGACCCAGCCCGGACAGCGCTTGCAGCCATTGATCGCGCACCGGGCCATGGGGCGCGCGCAAACACACACCGCCCCAGCCCTGCGGGTCGAGTTGCAACAGTTGGAGCGTGGTCAGGGCATCGTTCCACAGCGCCAGACCGCTGCTTTGTTCGCCAGCGTGGGCCGCAGAGGGGGCAGCAGAGGGTGCAGGCATGGGGCAAGCGTGTCGGATTTAAGCCGCCAACACTTCTTGCAAGCTGCGTTGCACACGCGCACCGGAGTCGGTGTCGTCCAGTGGGTTGCGGCGCAGGCGGTGGCGCAAGGCCAACGGGGCCATGCTTTGCAGGTGTTCGGCCTTGACGGCCAGATGCCCTTGCAATGCCGCATAAGCCCGGGTGGAGCGCAGCAGCGTGAGTTCGGCGCGCAGGCCGTCGGTGCCCAGTTGTTGGCACAGACGGGCGCACAGCATCAGCATGTCGTCGCTGACTTCGACACGGTTCAGTATTTCTCGCGCCTTGACGATGCGTTTTTGCAGCTTCTGGTTGTCCTTGTGCCACAAAGCCTTGAACGCCACCGGGTCCTTTTCGAAGGCATCGCGGCGCTTGATGATGTCCACCCGCAGCCCCAAGTCTTGTGGCGTGCGCACTTGCACCGACAAACCAAACCGGTCCAGCAACTGCGGGCGAAGTTCACCTTCTTCGGGGTTGCCACTGCCCACCAAGACAAAGCGGGCCGGGTGGCGCACGCTCAGGCCTTCGCGTTCCACCAAGTTTTCGCCCGATGCGGCCACATCGATCAGCAAATCAACCAAGTGGTCATCGAGCA
>CAMDXR010000315.1 GCA_945877725.1 Limnohabitans sp. Rim8 | reverse complement strand
GGATGAACAACACCGTGCACCCAACGTTCACGCACATCTTCATGCCGCAAAAGTTTTCGGATCTGCCCGATGTGCAAGCTGCGCTCAAGCCCTACAACACACAACTGTTCCGGGGCATGCTGGGTGAACTGCAAAACTTGGTGAAGGCTGCCGCAGCCAAAGGCCAGGCCTGGTTGACGGGTGCGCATTTTGGACCACTGGATGCGTACAGCCTGACATTGACCCGCTGGGGCACGATTGCCGGCATTACGGCCGAAGAACATCCTGATCTGTGGGCCTTTGTGCAAAAAGTAGCCGCCGAGCCCGCCGTGGCCCGCGTGATCGAACGCGAGCGCTTGCAGCTCAACATGGGCAAACCCGCCTGAATGGTTTTTTAAATTGCTGCTTTGTTGCTGGCAGCATCTGTTAGCCACCCTTCGGCCGCAGGGGCAGCCTCCCACGGGGATGCCCAAGGCCAACTACCGTGCTGTTTCACCCTTCGGCCGCAGGGGCAGCCTCCCACGGGGAGGCCTTTGGGCTAAGTGGGAGCGAGCCCCTGCTCGCGAATGTGCTCGCAGGGATGGTGTGGGTTAGATAGGGGGGCTGAAGCGTGTGACGCACCCCTGGCTTTCAGTGCTCAGGTCGGGGTGCTGAAGCGCAAGGTAAAGCAAGCGCCTGCCAGTGTTTGGCCCGGGTGGGCGGGTTCTATCGTGACGGTGGCCCCATGTTGTTGGGCGATTTCTTTCACGATGGGCAAACCCAAGCCAGAACCGTCCACGTTGGTGCCCAAGGCGCGATAAAAAGGTTGAAACACCAAGTCTTGCTCTGAAGCCGGAATCCCGGGGCCGTTGTCTTCCACTTGCATGACCAAGGCTTTGCTGTAGGGGTCCACCAAGACACGCACCGTGATCACGCCGGGCTGCTCGGGTGTGCTGGGGGTGTAGTGAATCGCGTTTTCAACCAGGTTTCGCACCATTTCTTTCAACAATGTCGGGTTGCCCTGCACCTGTGCGCCGGGGGTTCCAGAGTTGACACCCTCATAGCCCAGGTCAAGGCCTTTGTCCATGGCCAGGGGCAAGCAGTCTTGCAAGACCTCACTGGAGATTTCGACCATGTCACAGCTTTGCTGGGGCAAATGGCCACCGCCACCCTCAGCCCGCGCCAGCGACAACAACTGGTTCACGGTGTGCGTGGCTTGTACGCTGGCGCGGCCAATTTGTTTGAGAGATTTTTTAAGGTCATCTTCGCTCGATCCAAAGCGTTGCGCCAAATCGGCTTGCATGCGCAAACCAGCCAACGGGGTTTTAAGTTGGTGCGCCGCGTCGGCCAAAAAACGCTTTTGCGTGACGATGGAGTCTTTCAAGCGCTCCAATAAATCGTTCACCGACACCACCAAGGGGGCGACTTCCATGGGCACGGCTTTGTCGTCCAGCGGGCTCAGGTCGTCGGGTTTGCGTGCCCGAATCCGCTCTTCTAACTCCGACAGCGGCTTGATGCCACGCACCAGCGCCAGCCAAACCAACAGCACCGCCAATGGCAGCAAAGCAAACTGCGGCAACATCACGCCTTTGATAATTTCGGCCGCCAACACAGAGCGTTTTTCACGCGTTTCGGCCACCTGCACCAAGGCCGGACTTTTGCCCTCGGCATCCAGCCGAATCCAGGTATAGGCCACACGCACTTCCAGACCGCGCATTTCGTCATCTCGCATGTGCACTTCATAACTGCTGCCTTTTTCCTGGTTAGCAGGCGGCAAGGGCACATCGCGGTCGCCACTCAGGTGTTCTTTGTTTCCCCCCATCACTTGGTAATACACCAGGTCGGTTTCGTCGGCGCGCAGCAACTCGCTCGCGGGTTGAGGCAAATTGAACTGAACCCGTTTGTCAGGCCCCAGCGTGACTTGCTGGGCCAAGGCTTGAACGTTGTAAATCAGGGCGCGGTCAAAAGGCTTGTTGGCCAAGCCCTGCGCCACCAACCACGTCAAGGCCAGACTGATGGGCCACAGCAGCAGCAGCGGCGTGAGCATCCAATCGAGAATTTCCCCGAACAAAGAGCGCTGTTCACGCTTGAAGATGCGCACACTCCAGCCACGGGACTTCATGGCGGTGCTGCTCGGCGTGGGGTGAAGACGGCTTTCAATTCAGCGGGTGCTTAGCCCGGAATTTTTTCAAGGCAATAACCCAAGCCGCGCACGGTGGCGATGCGGATCGGGCCTTTTTCGATCTTTTTGCGCAAGCGGTGGATGTACACCTCAATCGCGTTGTTGCTGACCTCTTCGCCCCATTCGCACAATCGCTCGACCAACTGGTCCTTGCTGACCAGTCTGCCCGCGCGTTGCAACAACACTTCAAGCAAACCCAACTCACGCGCTGAGAGTTCAACCATCTTGCCGTCGATCGTAGCCACGCGCCCCGATTGGTCATAAAGCAGCGGGCCATGCTTGATTTGCGAAGTGGCACCGCCCATGCCACGACGCGTGAGGGCGCGCACGCGGGCCTCAAGTTCTTGCAGGCTAAAGGGCTTGGCCATGTAGTCGTCGGCACCGTAATCCAGGCCCTTCACGCGCTCTTCGACACTGTCTGCCGCCGTGAGAATCAGCACCGGCAATGTGGAGCCTCTGGAGCGCAAGCGCTTGAGCACTTCGAGCCCATGCATTTTGGGCAAGCCCAAATCTAGGATCAACAAATCAAATTCATTGTTGGTCATGAGTGCGGCATCGGCTTCGCTGCCACTGGCCACATGGTCCACCGCGGCCCCCGCGCTGCGCAAAGTGCGCAGCAACCCGTCGGCCAGCACCTGATCGTCTTCGGCTATCAGAATTCGCATGTCTGTCTCCTTTTTTGTGGGCGCACATGGACCCGGGGTTTCGCCGGGACTGATGCAATTCTAGTGTGATGCAAAGGCTTCAAGCTCGCGTGTTGCTCATTCAGTGCCCCCTTCAGGTGTCATAGGCCTCCAGCCCCAAAGCGACCACGGTGGCTACTTCTTTGCCCACGGCTTCGCCAAACTCGGCCTCGGCTTGCGCCACAGCATCTTTGAATGCTTGCAACCAAGCCAAGCCCACGGGTGTGAACACCACGCGGCGGGCCCGCGCATCCAACGGATCGGGTTCGCGCTGCACCAAACCCCATGCAGTGCACTGGTCCACCAAGTCGCCCATGGCTTGCTTGCTCATGCCGGCAGCCCGGGCCAAATCGGTCAGGCGCGATCCCTCCAGCGCCAAATGCCGCGTGATGTGAATGTGCGCCGCACTGATTTGGTCACGCGCGGCCAGATTGGCCAGCGCCAAAGGCACACCCTCGTTGCCCGCCATAAGGTACAGCACGCGCTCATCAAACCGGCGCATGGCATGTCCCAGCAAGCGCCCCAAATGGGTTTGTCGCCATCGATCATCCAACCCGATGGACGGCTCTGATGCGGTGGTTTCAGTAGCGAAATTCATGCCCCACATAGTAAGGCAAACTGACCAATAAATCTATTTACTTGTTTATACAGCTCATTTACAGTACTGTTCACGCATCCAGTAAACAGCGGGTTCCCGTTGAACCAGATGTCCTAAACCATTGATATTCAAGGAGATTTTCATGAGCGAAGCCAACACCGAAAAAGCCAAAGCCCTGCAAGCCGCATTGGCACAAATTGAAAAACAATTTGGCAAGGGCACCATCATGC
>CAMDXR010000314.1 GCA_945877725.1 Limnohabitans sp. Rim8 | reverse complement strand
ATAAGACTCGCGCGAGGCCGCCGGGCCGATCAACACGGCCTCGTCGGCCAGCATCACATGGCGGGCTTCCTTGTCGGCTTCGGAGTAAACCGCCACGGTTTTGATGCCCATTTTTTGGGCGGTAGCGATCACGCGGCAAGCAATTTCGCCACGGTTGGCAATCAATATTTTGGTAAACATGTTGTTCTTCTCCTTGGCCATCACAGTGGAATGTTCCCGTGCTTGCGCCAGGGGTTCTCGATCTTTTTGTCTTTCAGCATGACCAATGAGCGGCAAATGCGCTTACGGGTCTCGTGCGGCTGAATCACGTCGTCAATAAAGCCCCGCGCTCCAGCCACAAAGGGGTTGGCAAAGCGGGCTTTGTATTCAGCCTCTTTGGCGGCCAGTTTTTCGGGGTCGCCTTTGTCTTCGCGGAAGATGATTTCAACCGCACCCTTGGCGCCCATAACGGCAATTTCGGCATTGGGCCAAGCAAAGTTCACGTCGCCACGCAAGTGCTTGGAGGCCATCACGTCGTAAGCACCGCCGTAGGCCTTGCGGGTGATGACCGTGATTTTGGGCACGGTGCACTCGGCATACGCATAGAGCAACTTGGCCCCGTGTTTGATGATGCCGCCGAACTCTTGGCTGGTGCCGGGCATGAAACCGGGCACATCAACAAACGTGATCACAGGAATGTTGAAGGCATCGCAAAAGCGCACAAAGCGCGCTGCTTTGATGGAGCTCTTAATGTCCAGGCAACCCGCCAACACCAGTGGCTGGTTGGCCACAATGCCCACGGTCTGCCCTTCCATGCGGGCAAAGCCGATGAGGATGTTCTTGGCGTAATCGGGCTGTAGCTCAAAAAAGTCGCCATCGTCCACGGTTTTGACGATGAGTTCCTTCATGTCATAAGCCTTGTTGGGATTCTCGGGCACCAAGGTGTCTAAGCTCATGTCCAAACGGCCCGAGGGGTCGCCGCTCACGCGCAAAGGCGCTTTTTCCCGGTTGTTCAGCGGCAAGTAGTTGTACAAGCGGCGCAGCATGAGCAGCGCCTCCACATCGTTTTCAAAGGCCATGTCGGCCACACCGCTCTTGGTGGTGTGGGTCAGGGCCCCGCCCAATTCTTCGGCCGTGACTTCTTCGTGGGTCACGGTTTTGACCACTTCTGGGCCTGTCACGAACATGTAAGAGCTGTCTTTGACCATGAAGATGAAGTCGGTCAAGGCAGGGGAATAAACCGCACCACCGGCCGATGGGCCCATGATCATGCTGATTTGAGGCACCACACCGCTGGCCATCACATTGCGCTGAAACACATCGGCATAACCCCCCAGCGAGGCCACGCCTTCTTGAATGCGGGCACCACCCGAGTCGTTCAGGCCGATCACGGGAGCGCCAACCTTCATGGCCTGGTCCATGATTTTGCAAATCTTCTCGGCGTGGGTCTCGGACAACGCGCCGCCATAAACCGTGAAATCTTGGCTGAACACAAAGACCAAACGGCCATTGATCATGCCGTAGCCGGTGACCACGCCATCGCCTGGAATCTTGTTGTCTTGCATGCCGAAATCGGTGCAACGGTGTTCAACAAACATGTCCCACTCTTCGAAGGTGCCTTCGTCCAGCAAGACCTCCAAGCGCTCGCGAGCGGTCAGTTTGCCTTTGGCGTGCTGCGCATCAATGCGCTTTTGCCCGCCGCCCAAGCGTGCCGCAGCGCGCTTTTGTTCCAGTTGTTCAATGATGTCTAGCATGGTGGCTCTCTTTTCTCCAGGAAGATTTCAAATTAACTCTGCGCCTGGTAGGCGCTGAGGAGTTGACGGGCTGCCGTCGAAGCGGCCAATTGCCCGCTTGCGACTTGTTGACTGAGCTGGGGCAGCAGCGCTTGCACGCGCGACTGCGACCGAAAATTTTGTTTTAGACCCGCGTCAATGCGTTCCCACATCCACGACAAGGCCTGGTTTTGGCGGCGACTAAGCAAGCGGCCATTGCGCGTTTGCAAGTCCCTGAACTCACTCACGGCCACCCAGAAAGTGTCCACCCCTTGGCCCAGCAAGGCACTCAGTTGCACCACCTTGGGATGCCACTGCGTGGTGTCGGCGTGCGCATGCCCACCGCCGCCGTGCATGCCCAAAAGCTGCAAGGCGCTGGTGATTTGCAACTCGGCCCGGGTGGCGGCTATGGCGTCGATGTCGGCCTTGTTGATGACCACCAGATCGGCAATTTCCATCACGCCTTTTTTGATGGCCTGCAAGTCGTCCCCTGCATTGGGCAGTTGCATCAACACAAACATGTCGGTCATGTTGGCCACCGCCGTTTCGGACTGGCCCACGCCCACGGTCTCGACAATCACCACGTCGTAGCCAGCTGCTTCGCACACCAACATGGATTCGCGGGTTTTTTCGGCCACGCCACCCAAAGTGCCGCTGCTGGGGCTGGGGCGAATGTAGGCTTGTTCGTGCACGCTCAAGAGCTCCATGCGGGTTTTGTCACCCAAAATCGAGCCGCCCGACACCGTGCTGGAGGGGTCTACCGCCAGCACCGCTACACGGTGGCCTTGGGCAATCAGGTACAAACCCAGTGCTTCAATGAACGTGGATTTGCCCACGCCCGGCACACCGCTGATGCCCAGCCGGAACGATTGCCCGGTGTGCGGCAGCATGGCCGTAAGCAACTCGTCGGCCAAGGCGCGGTGGTCGGTGCGGGTCGATTCGAGCAGCGTGATGGCTTTGGCCATGGCACGGCGTTGGGGTAACGCGGGGCCTTGCAGTAAACCCTGGAGGATTTGCTCGGGCGTCATGCCTTGTCCCTCATGCCGATCCGCGCATGACCGGTCACACAAACCTCTTGACCGCCTCTGATGTCCTGCATGTCCATGGCGGGCTGAGCGAATGGGTTGTTGAGCTTCATGTGCATGACCTCACAAGATCTCAAAGTGCCGCCCATCGGGCAAGCGATAACGCGAGAAATCGCGCACATCCAGGGTCATCACGTTGAGCGTGTTCGTGTCTTGTGCCAACCAAACCAAAGTGGCATCGGCCAAGTCCATTTCTGTGCGAGGCTCGGCGGTGTAACGCGCCATCAGAACCGCCAAGTCGGGGAGGTTCGACACATCAAATGGGAACACGATAACGCCACCTTCGGACACCCATCGCAAAAACCGCTGGACGGCATTGGCACCCAAAAAGTGGCACACCTCCACCACACAAGGCCAAGTGGTCGTCAAGCGCCAGTTGTCTGCCAACAACCTGGTGTAGTGCCGATGCGCCACATCACTGGCGTCAAACAGCGCCACCATGGGGCCGGTGTCGATCAAGGCCACCTTCACGGCGTGTCCGTTTCTGGGTCTGAGCCAGGCCACACTTTGCCCTGCTTTTTGGCTTCTTGGAAAGCCAGCCAATCGGCTTGAGTGGCATCCCGTTTAGTTTTGAGTTTCGAGCGAATGGCTGCCTTGGTTGGCGAGATCAGTTCGCCACTTTCGGGCAAAGGCTCCAACACCTCCGCTTGCACCTTGAGCAAGAGGTCATAGGGGTTCTTGCGCCCCAAGGCCCTCTCCAGCGCCGAAACGATGAACTGTGACTTGGTCACGCCCAAGCGTTTGGCGGTCAGCTCCAGCTCTTTTTCGAGCAGCGGCTCCAATCGAACGGATACAGCCATGGCAGACTCCTTGATGATGCTTGTAATACCGTATTACTGTATCACGAGT
>CAMDXR010000313.1 GCA_945877725.1 Limnohabitans sp. Rim8 | reverse complement strand
CTTGCGCGTAGTTGTAATAGCCACTGCAAAACAGCAAAAACCGGGGCTTCATCTGCACGCGCTCGCATTGTGGCCCCCGCTCGATCTCCACCGTCCAGCGGCCTTCGGCGGCAGACCAATCGGCACTGCACAGGCGGTGCTGCGTGCGGATGTGCGCACCGATGCCGTGCTCCAGCGCGGTTTCGCGGATGTACTCGCGGATAGAAGCGCCATCGGCAATCGCTTTGGCCGCGCGCCAGGGCTTGAACTCATAGCCCAAGGTGTACATGTCCGAGTCTGAGCGTATGCCCGGATAACGAAAAAGGTCCCAAGTGCCGCCAACCGCCGAGCGCGCTTCGAGCAAAGCAAACGACTTGTTCGGGCAATCGCGCTGCAGATGCACCGCAGCCCCAATGCCCGACAGCCCGGCGCCCACAATCAGCACGTCCATTTCTTCTGGCTGGTCATGCGGCTGGGCGGTCAATAAAAACCGGGCCGCGGCACGCACAGACCGGCGCGATTCGGGTAACTGGTGCACCAAAGGCCAGACATGGGCCACCCCCGCAAACAGCTGAAAGTCGACCCGCACGCCCGCTTCTCTGGCCTTTTGAGCCAGCCGAGTCGAGTCGTCGCGCAGAACCTCGGATTCACCCACTTGCACAAAAAGGGGCGGCAAGCCCGCCATCTCGCCGAACAAGGGAGAAGCCATCGCCTGAGTCGGGTCGGCCCCGGCCAAATAAGCTTCGGTCAAATGCGGCAATTGTTCCGGGTCAAACATCGCGTCGCTTTGGGCGTTCAGCGTCACCGATGGGCTGGCCCCTGTCAGGTCTAAGGCCGCAGAAAACAAGGCTGCCGCTTGGGGCAAAGGCTCGCCCGCGTCGCGCAGTGCCAACATCAGGCCCAGCGCCAAATTGCCACCCGCGCTGTCGCCAGCCACGGTGATACGACCCTGGGGCGCTTGCGCACCCAAGGCACGGTAGACCGCCATGGCATCTTGTGCTGCGGCCGGAAACGGGTGCTCGGGAGCCAGCCGGTAATTGGGCACGAACACGCGCAAACCCTGCAAGGCCAAGGCCGCCGTGATCGGCCGGTGTGTGCGTGCAGAGCAAGCCACAAAGCCGCCTCCATGAAGGTAAAGCAAAGTGGTGTCGCTGCCAGGCATTGGCAGTTCGGCCTGCACCCACTCGCCGGGCACACCGCCTACCGTGTCGGCGCTGTAAATAACCCCTTTGGGTGCAGGCAAAGCCTGGTTAAAGACAGCACGCACCGAGGCGATGTCGCGCATATTGGCCAGTTTCGGTTTGACGCGACGGCGTACTACATAGGCGGCCAGCCTGGCCTGCCAACTTGCATTTTTCATTGCATGATCCATGTCGATGAACTCAGGCGGAGTCTTGGGCTGAACGCCCCATGCTCCGCGCCACCCACTTTCAATAGCCCACTGTAAACAAACGCTGCACCCGTTTACGGTTGACCCGATGCATCCAAAGCCTCAATTACACCCCCCTCTTGCGGCTGCCGCAGATTAAGGTGGCGCAGGTATTCTTCATCAATTAGGCGATTGAGCACCTTGCCTGCCCCAACCACCACCACCACTGGGGGATTGGGTTGATGGTCTTCAGCCCGCCAAGCGCCTGCAGCCCCACCTTGGTTTTGAACTCCGGCGGATGAACTCGGCGCATTTTTTGATTCAGTTGTTGGTAAACCGCTTCTTTGGACAGTGTCCCACTCGTACACTTATTTCAAAGTCGGGGTCCACTTTAGTTTGACGCTCGGTTTTTAGCAGCGAAAACCGATCGTTTTCACTCCCACTCAATAGTCGCCGGCGGCTTACTGCTGACGTCATACGTCACCCGGTTAATCCCACGCACTTCATTGATGATGCGGCTTGAGACTTTTTTGAGCAGCGCATAAGGCAGTTCGGCCCAGTCAGCGGTCATGAAGTCGCTGGTTTGTACGGCACGCAATGCCACCACGTAATCGTAGGTGCGGCCATCGCCCATCACGCCCACACTCTTGACGGGTAGGAACACCGTAAACGCTTGGCTGGTCAGGTCGTACCAACTTTTGCCGTTTTCGTCGGTGAAATTGCGCAATTCTTCAATAAATATGGCGTCGGCACGGCGCAGCAAGTCGGCGTATTCTTTTTTCACTTCGCCCAAAATGCGCACGCCCAAGCCCGGACCGGGGAAGGGGTGGCGGTAGACCATTTCACGCGGCAAACCCAGTGCCACGCCCAGTTCGCGCACTTCGTCTTTAAACAATTCGCGCAAGGGTTCCAACAGGTTCAGGCCCAGTTGTTCGGGCAAACCGCCCACGTTGTGGTGGCTTTTAATGGTGACGGCCTTCTTGCTTTTGGCTCCGCTGGACTCGATCACGTCGGGGTAAATGGTGCCTTGAGCCAGGAACGTCGCTCCCTTGTGACCGCCGTCGCCTGCTTTCAATTTCGCAGCCTGCTCTTTGAACACATCGACAAACAGACCGCCAATGATCTTGCGCTTGGCTTCGGGTTCGCTCACCCCGGCCAGTTTGCCCAAAAACAAGTCGCTGGCGTCCACCCGAATGACGTGGGCATGCAGCTTGCCGACAAACATGTCCATGACCATATCGCCCTCATTCAGGCGCAGCAAACCGTGGTCGACAAACACGCAGGTAAGTTGGTCGCCAATGGCGCGGTGAATCAGGGCAGCCGCGACCGAGGAGTCCACCCCGCCGGATAGGCCAAGGATGACTTCTTGGTCGCCCACTTGCGCGCGGATTTTGGCCACGGCTTCTTCGATGTAGTCGCCCATGATCCAGTCTTGGCGCGCTTTGCAAATGTCGAGCACAAAGCGGTTGAGCAGCGCCTGGCCTTGCACGGTGTGCGTGACTTCGGGGTGGAACTGCACGGCGTAGAAATTGCGCGCTTCGTCGGCCATACCGGCAATCGGGCAAGCCGGGGTGGATGCCATGACCTTGAAGCCTTCAGGCAGCTGGGTCACTTTGTCGCCGTGACTCATCCAAACCTTGAGCATGCCGTGGCCTTCAGGGGTGGCAAAGTCTTCAATGCCTTTGAGCAATTCGGTGTGGCCGTGGGCCCGGACTTCTGCATAGCCAAACTCGCGCGTGTGCCCTGCTTCAACCTTACCGCCCAATTGCTGAGCCATGGTTTGCATGCCGTAGCAAATGCCCAAGACCGGCAGACCCAATTCGAACACCGCATCGGGGGCGCGATCGTCCACTTCGTAAACGCTGGCATGGCTGCCCGACAAGATAATGCCCTTCAAATTGCCGTCTTTGGCGTACTCGCGGACCCAATCGCTGGTCACATCGCAAGGGTGAACCTCGCAAAACACATGCGCTTCACGCACCCGGCGGGCAATCAGCTGGGTGACTTGTGAACCGAAGTCGAGGATCAGGATTTTGGAGTGCTGCATGGCAGGCATCGATCTTTATGAAATGAAAAGGCGTCTGGGGTGCAGACGCCTTGAAGGTCAAAAGCAGATTTTAATCCGCCCGGTAGTTGGGCGCTTCTTTGGTGATTTGCACGTCGTGGACATGACTTTCACGAATGCCGGCGGCCGTGATTTCGACAAACTGGGATTCGTTGTGCATGGCGTCGATGGTGGCGCAGCCGCAATAGCCCATGCTGGCACGCAAGCCGCCTGCCATTTGGTAAATGATGGCCACAACAGAGCCTTTGTAGGGCACACGGCCCTCAATGCCTTCGGGTACCAACTTGTCGGCGTTGGGGTTGCCGGTGCTGGATT
>CAMDXR010000312.1 GCA_945877725.1 Limnohabitans sp. Rim8 | reverse complement strand
AATACACCATGAACTTGAGTGGGAAGGTGGGGTCCAGGCCCAGCACTTCGGCACCCAGTGCGCCACCCAGGCCCGCCAGTCCTGAGCCCACGGCAAAGGTGGCGGCAAAAATCAGGTTGACCGGTATACCCAGCCCGGCGGCCACCCGTGCATCGTCCACACTGGCGCGCAAGCGGCTGCCAAAACGCGTTTTGGCCAAGATAAATTGCAAACCCACCGTGAGGGCTGCGCACACCGCAATGATGAACAAGCGGTAATGGCCCATGCCCAACACCACGTTGTCGCCATAGCCCAACTCGGTGCGACCACGCAACCACTCGGGCAACTGCATGATTTGCTGCTGCGAGCCCATGAAGTAATCCATGCTGGCCACCGACATAAATGCCAGTCCGATAGAAAACAGCACTTGGTCGAGGTGCGGCTTGCTGTACATGTGGCGGTAAAGCGTGCGCTCCAGCAAGGCCCCGAGTAAAGCGGTGCCCGCAAAGGCGACGGGCAGGCACCACAAAAACGGCAGATCCCAGCGCTGCATGAGCACCACCGTGAGATAGCCCCCCGCCATGGCAAATGCGCCATGCGCCAAGTTGATGAAGTTCATCAGGCCCATGGTCACGGACAAGCCCACGGCCAAAATGAAAAGCAACATGCCGTAGGCAATGCCGTCGAAAAGTAGCGTCAACATGTTGCGTGAGAGCTCATAAAAAACGTTTCACCAAAAATACCAACCGCATGGCTACCCGATCGAGTCGGGTATGACTGGATCGGGGCCATGGGCTGAAGGGGTTTATTTGTTTTTACCGGGGTCTTTCACGTCGGTAATGGTGGCAAATTCCTGATTGAACAATTGGCCGTTCACCTTTTCCACTTTGCGGATGTAGATGTTGTGCACCACGTCGCGGGTTTGTGCATCGATGAACATGGGGCCACGGGGGCTTTCAAAGACTTGGCCTTTCATGGCCGCGAGCAAAGCCTCGCCGCTGGCACCCTTGGTGGCTTTGGCCGCTTCGTAAATCACGCGCATGCCGTCATAACCGCCCACGGCCATGAAGTTGGGGCGCAGGCCGTTGTTGGCTTTTTCGAAGGCTGCCACAAACTTTTTGTTCAACGGCGAGTTGTGCGAGGCTGAGTAGTGGTGCGAAGTCACCACGCCGTTGGCCACATCGCCCATGCTGTTCAAAATATCGTCGTCGGTGATGTCACCCGTACCGATCAGCTTGATGCCCGCTTTGTCCATACCGCGCTCGGCAAACTGCTTCATCAGGGCTGCACCAGCGCCGGAGGGGACAAACACAAACACCGCATCTGGCTTCAAGTCGCGCACTTTTTGCAAGAACGGGGCGAAGTCAGGGTTACGCATGGGCACGCGCAAAGTGTCCAGCACCTGGCCACCATTGAACAAAAGGCGGTCTTTGAAAAACTTTTCGGCATCGATGCCCGGGCCGTAATCCGACACCAAGGTCACCACTTTCTTGATGGCGTTGTTAGGAGCCCAGTCGGCAATGGCCACCGCCGCTTGGGGCAAGGTGAAGCTGGTGCGCACAATGAAGGGCGATGCCTGGGTGATGCTGGAGGTGGCCGCAGCCATCACCACCATCGGGGTTTTGGATTGGGTGGCAATGGGGGCCGTGGCAAAAGCCAAGGGGGTCAGACCAAAACCGGCCAGCACGTTGACTTTGTCATTGACCACCATCTCTTGGGCCAATCGCTTGGTCACATCGGCTGCGCTGGTGTCGTCTTTCACGATCAGCTCGACTTTTTTGCCCGCCACGGTGTCGCCGTTTTGCGCGATGTACAGACGTGCAGCCGCTTCAATTTGCTTGCCTGTGGAAGCAAACGGGCCGGTCATGGGCAAGATCAGACCGATCTTGAACTTGTCTTGTGCCATGGCTGTGGTGGCGCTGGCGGCAAGTGCGGCAAGGGCCAAGGCGTGAAGGAAAAATCGTTTTTGCATGCGGGTCTCCTGGTGTTGAAAGTTTGGGAAGAAACAAATGATGGGAAGGAAAAGGCAGGTCGGAAAGGCTAGAAGATTTGACGCGATGGGTTTTTCAGCTGCGAATCAGTTGCATGCCGGGCATCACCGAGGGCTGGGGGTTTTGCAAGGCCAGGCCCAGGTTGTGCCGCGCCAGGCGTGAGTGCTCGCGCATCAGGGCTTCGGCCCGGCCGGCCTCACGCATGGCAATGGCGTCCAGCACCTGCCGATGTTGGTGTTGCGCTACCACCAACATGTCGCGGGCATCGGGCTTGTGCGCTTGCACACCCACAAAGCCCGAGGGTGATGCAAAAGGCATGCTCGAAGCCCGTTCAATCTCGCGCGCCAACACCTCGCTGGAAGCCATCTCGGACAGCATTTTGTGAAAACGGCCATTCAGGCGCACATAAGCAGAAAAGCCCTCGTCGCCCAAAGCCTCTTGGCGCAACAACACGTCAATCTGGTCCAAACAGGTACTGGCTTCTTTCAGCAAGCCGGGGCGAACCCCGCGCTCTGCCGCCAAGCGGGCCGCCAAACCTTCTAACGTGCCGCGCAGTTCAATCGCGTCGGCCACTTCGCGTTCTGAAAAAGTGCGCACGGCATAACCACCACCGCTCAAGGCTTCGAGCAGACCCTCTTGACCCAAACGCATCAGGGCTGCCCGAATGGGGGTACGCGACATGCCCAAGCGTTCGACCAAGGTCAGTTCGGCGATGCGGGTCCCGGCAGGCAAATCGCCCGCCAAAATCAGTTCGCGCAGGCGTTGCTGCGCCTTGACGGCTTGCGAGCCCCCTTCTTCAGCGGCGTCTGGTTCTTGAACAAAAACAGGTTTGGCAGACATCAATGGCTTTTTAAAAAAAATGATTAAACCACCAAACATCCAATCTCTGTATACAAGAAGCCGTTTGAAATTGAATTTTTGCTTAATTTTTAAGCAAAATAGGGGCTTTATGTATCCAATGCGACAGGAAGTCGGGTCATCAAAGGCAGCGACAATCGGGTTTTGTTGGGGCGCTTTGGGACATGACCGGATGAATTTGCAATTGCTTGACTTTGACGTCACCGAAGACACCGAGGGCGTGGTGTGTTGGGACGCCTTGGCCTGCCCCGAACCCGGGCACAACCCGGACTTGCTGCACGAGGTGGCGCAGGTGCTGGTCTGGGCCTGGCGTTTTACTGCACAAGAACCCGGCCCCATCGAGGATGGCGCAGATTGGGACTACGACCTGCAAGCGACATTCAAGCCCCAAGGACAGGAACCTGTCCCGGTGCGCTTGCAGTTCGACCCCGTCTCGGGCCAAATCAGCTGGCAACAAGACCTTGATGACCGTCAGGCACAGGGGCAACATGCGCCAGACTTTTCCCTAAATTGCCGGATGGAACTGAGCCTGAGCATGAGCGGCACACCCGGTTTTGCCGACGCATTTCGGGCGAAATTTACTTTGCCCTGACCCGTATTTGATGACCAAATGACCGCCACACCGCAAAACGAATCGCCCTTCAGCTTTAAAGAAGCCCTCAAATTCTGGTTTTGGCTGGGTTGCGTAAGCTTCGGCGGCCCCGCAGGGCAAATCGCCCTGATGCACGAAGAGTTGGTGGTTCGGCGCAAATGGCTTTCGGAAAAACGCTATTTGCACGCACTGAATTACTGCATGTTGCTGCCCGGCCCCGAGGCGCAACAATTGGCCACCTACACCGGCTGGCTGATGCACGGCACGCGGGGCGGCATCGCGGCGGGGGCTTTGTTTGTTTTGCCTTCTTTGCTGCT
>CAMDXR010000311.1 GCA_945877725.1 Limnohabitans sp. Rim8 | reverse complement strand
CCATGCAGCCTCAAGCGCACTTATGGACGTCGCTGGAAGACAAGCACCCTTTGCATGGCTTGCGGCCAGACTGGACACGCTGTGCGGCCGGGCAGTCGTGGGACTGGGACGGGGTGCATTTTGAGGTACTGCACCCACCCGGTGAACCGACGGTTTTGATTGGGGACCCAGCGCGTTTGTCGGGTTCATCTACTGGAGCTTCCAATGGGTCAACCACGGGGTTATCCAATGGGTCAACCAATGGGGCATCTACTGGGTCATCTACTGGGGCAAACCTGGCCAACAGCGGCAGGTCATCTGCCAAATCGCTCAAGCCCAATGCGGTCAGCTGCGTTTTGCGCATCAGCAACGGCCAGACCTCAGCGCTGCTGGCGGGGGATATTGAGGCTCAACAAGAGCTGGCCTTGGTCGATGCAGGCTTGGCCACCGTGCATCTGCTTTTGGTCCCGCACCATGGCAGCAAAACATCTTCAACACAGCCCTTTTTGCAAGCGCTACAACCCCGGCTGGCGCTGGTACAGGCCGGTTACCGCAACCGTTACGGACACCCTGCAGAACCGGTGGTGTCGCGTTACCGTGCGCAGGGCATTGAGCTGATCGAATCCACTCGCTGCGGTGCCGCCGCGTGGCGCAGCCAAACCCCAAACCAAGTGCAATGCGAGCGGGTGCAGTCCAGACGCTATTGGCACCACATCATCCCGCCATGACCGGAAATCTATGACGCCCAAGCCATGGACCCCCGATCGGGTCGGGGGTGACAGGTCAGGGTAGTGGTAGGGGGTGACAGGTGGGTTGCTGTCATTGTCTTGCCGTGGGAGGCTGCCCCTGCGGCCGAATGTGCTTATCCCCCGTGGGAGGCTGCCCCTGCGGCCGAATATTTGCAGTGGCTCCGGCACACATTCGCGAGCAGGGGCTTGCTTCCACATCAAGGGATGGCGCGCACTGAAAAAACTGGTTCAGAGCCCAGACTTGATGCGGGTTAAGTTAGGTAGGTATGTATCTTGCTAAATTAGTTTCAGGAGTAACGAGCTATGCGCCAATTCGATGAGATGTACAGCCGCCTGCCCAGCGCAGGCGATTCGGGTGAAGTCAGGGAGCACTACCTCACCTATGCCCGTTGGTTGAAAGCCCAGGACAGCCAATCCATGGCTTCGCGGCGGGAAGAGGCTGAGATGATTTTCCGAAGGGTGGGCATCACGTTTGCCGTTTATGGCGAGAAGGATGAAGACGGCGCCGGGACCGAGAGACTGATTCCGTTTGACCTGATTCCCCGGGTGATTGCCGCACAAGAATGGCACAGCATGGAAGCCGGTCTGGTGCAACGCGTCACGGCCCTGAACCGGTTCATTCACGATGTTTACCACGATCAAGAAATCCTCAAGGCGGGCGTGGTGCCGCGTGAGCAGATCGAAAACAACGCGCAATTCCGGCCCGAAATGGTGGGTGTGAATGTGCCCAACCAAATTTATTCGCACATCAGCGGAATCGACATCGTGCGCGCCCCGGATGCACAGGGCAACGGCGAATATTACGTGCTGGAAGACAACTTGCGGGTGCCCAGCGGGGTGAGCTACATGCTGGAAGACCGCAAGATGATGATGCGGCTTTTCCCGGATTTGTTCAGCCAGCACCGTGTGGCCCCGGTCGCGCACTACCCGGACTTGTTGCTGGAGACATTGCGCGCCTCCAGCCCCGCCACCACAGCCGAGCCCACCGTGGTGGTGCTGACGCCCGGCATGTACAACAGTGCTTACTTTGAGCATGCCTTTTTGGCCCAACAAATGGGGGTGGAGTTGGTTGAAGGGCAGGATTTGTTCGTCAAGGACAAGTTTGTTTACATGCGAACCACGCGTGGCCCCAAGCGGGTGGACGTGATTTACCGACGGGTGGACGACGATTTTCTGGACCCCAAAGTATTCCGTCCCACCTCCACGCTGGGTTGTGCGGGCTTGATGGACGCCTACAAAGCCGGGCATGTGGCCATTTGCAATGCTGTGGGTACGGGCGTGGCCGACGACAAGTCTATCTACCCCTATGTGCCGGACATGATCAAGTTTTATCTGGGCGAAGAACCGATTCTCAAAAATGTCCCGACCTTCATGTGCCGCAAGCCCGAAGACTTGCAATACACCCTGGCCCACCTGAAAGACCTGGTGGTCAAAGAGGTGCACGGTGCGGGCGGTTATGGCATGTTGGTCGGCCCGGCCTCCACCCAAGCCGAAATTGAAATTTTCAGAGGGGCTTTGCTGGCCAACCCCGAGGGCTATATTGCGCAGCCAACGCTCAGCTTGTCGAGTTGCCCGACCTTTGTCGAAAGCGGTATCGCGCCCAGGCACATCGATTTGCGGCCCTTTGTGCTGAGTGGACGCACCGTTCAAATGGTGCCCGGTGGTTTGACCCGTGTGGCCCTGAAAGAGGGTTCATTGGTGGTGAACAGCAGCCAAGGCGGCGGCACCAAAGACACTTGGATATTGCAGGACTGACAAGGGGACACACACATGCTTTCAAGAACCGCCGACCACCTTTTTTGGATGTCCCGCTACATGGAGCGGGCAGAAAACACCGCCCGCATGCTCAATGTGAGCTACGAGACCTCTTTGTTGCCCCAATCAGCTGCTGCCGCAGAGGCGGGTTGGGAGGGCATTTTGTCCATCAGCGAATTGTTGCCCTCTTATCTGGCGCTGTACAAAACCATCACCCCGCGCCATGTCATGGCCTTCATGGTGAAAGACGAAAACAACCCTTCGTCGATCATTTCTTGCCTTCGTGCTGCCCGTGAAAACGCCCGCGCTGTGCGGGGCACGCTCACCACCGAGGTGTGGGAAACCCAAAACCAGACCTGGCTTGAGGTCAACCGCATGCTCAAAAGTGGTGAATTTGAGCGTGATCCGGGACAGTTTTTTGAATGGGTCAAGTTTCGCTCGCACCTGTCTCGCGGCGTCACGGTGGGCACCATGCTCATGGATGAATCGCTTTACTTCATGCGCATGGGCACTTTTTTGGAACGTGCCGACAACACCGCCCGACTGGTCGATGTGAAGTTCCATGCAATGCAAAACGACTTTTTTGGGGCCCCTAATTACAGTGGCACCGAAACCGAGGTGACGCAGGAATACGACTTTTATCACTGGAGCGCGATTTTGCGCAGCGTGAGCGGTTTCGAGGTGTACCGCAAGGTGTACCGCGACGTCATCCGACCCGAGCGGGTTGCTGAATTGCTCATCTTGCGACCTGACATGCCGCGATCTTTGCACGCCAGCCTGAACGAAGTGCTGGCCAATTTGAAGCTGGTCTCGCATGACCCCGAAAGTGACACCTTGCGACAAGCCGGGCGTTTGCGTGCCGAACTGGCCTTTGGCCGCATTGATGAAATTTTGGCTACAGGCTTGCACGCGTATTTGACGCAGTTTCTGGAGCGCGTAAATTCATTAGGTGGCCGCATCAGCCGCGAGTTTTTGATGCCCCAAAGCGCTTGAGGTTCCGCGTTTGGTCACACCCGTTCTTTCTTTGTCATACCCGGCTTATGTTTGTCATACCCGGCTAGACCGGGTATCCATGCTCACCGAAAGCATAGACCCCCGATCAGGTCGGGGGTGGCAGAAAGTCTCATGGACCCCCGATCAGGTCGGGGGTGACGGGGAGGGCATAGATCCCCGATCAGGTCGGGGTTGACAGAAAGCGGCATGGACCCCGTATCAAGTTGGGGGTGACGGGTTAGGGAACAGGTGACTGACAGTCCGAGC
>CAMDXR010000310.1 GCA_945877725.1 Limnohabitans sp. Rim8 | reverse complement strand
TGTATGGCATGAAGCGTTTGGCCGTGTTCTGTCCACGCCCCAAAGCGCTCGCCGCATTGCTGGCCGAGCGCGGCATAGAGGCCAACACGTATTCCATTAACAACGCCCTCACCAAGGGGCAAGTTCGGGCCAGCGCCATGTCGGCGGCTGCGCACCAACAGGGAACTTCAGCATGAGCCATGACCCCACTCAACCCCCTGTCATGACGCCCAAAACCCCAGATACGCCCGAAACCTCAGAGCCCAGTGCCCTCGCGGCTAAAAGCATCCAACCGATGGCCACCATTCAGATGGCGGCGCAAGGTGCAGCGGTGCAAGCCGAGCGTTTTCAGAGCGAGTTGATCGTCAACATAACCCGCGCCCTGCTGAGAACACCTTCGCCGCCTTGCCTTTTGCGTGCCCCTACCGGGTCGGGCAAAACCTTTGTCATCAGCCAAGTGCTCGAAAAAGTGAGCGCCGAGCGGGCGGTGTTGTGGTTTTGGTTCGTGCCTTTTGTCACGCTGGTGCAGCAAACCCTGGATGCTTTGCGCGCCAATGCCACCAGTTTGGCCCCTTGTAGCTTGAGCGATGGGCGCAATCAAGAAGCGCACAACGGCATGGTGCTGTTGTCTACCGCGCAGGCGGTGGCTCGCGCCCAGTTGCGCACTCAGGGTTACGACGCGGATGGCGACGATGACAGCCGCACCTTGGCCGCTTTTGTGGCGCGCGCTCGTGCACAGGGTTTGCAAATTGGCTTGGTGGTGGATGAGGCCCACATTGGCTTGGATAAAAACACCGAATTTGGCAAATTTGCCAAATGGCTGAGTGCCGACTACTTGGTCATGGCCACCGCCACGCCAAAGGACAACCGGCTCAATGAGTTTTTGATGCATGCGGGTTACAGCGCGCAAGAGCATTTTGCTGTCAGCCGCGATGAAGTGGTGCAGGCCCGACTGAACAAAAAGTACATCCAGGCGGTGGTCTACAACTTGGGTGCCACCATGGCCCACATCACCGACCTGAGCCGAACTGTGCTGCGGCAAAGCTGGCAACGCAACCTGAAAATCCAGCAAGATTTGACGGCTGCGGGCATTGCACTTACCCCTTTGTTGCTGGTGCAGGTGGCTAATGGCGACAAGACGGTGGACGAGGCGGCAGACGATTTGATGCGTTTGTGTGGCGTGCCCCCCGAGGCCATTGGGCGACATTCGTCCGACGAGCCCGATCCGGTGATGATGGCCGCCATTGCCAACGACCCCAGTAAGCAGGTGTTGATTTTTAAACAATCAGCGGGGACCGGGTTCGATGCGCCGCGTGCGTTTGTGTTGGCCAGTACCAAGCCGGTCAACGACGCTGACTTTGCCATGCAGTTCATTGGCCGGGTGATGCGGGTGGCACGTCCGGTGCGCGATGCATTTGGCCATGCGGCCGAGATTGCCCCCGACTTAAACACCGCTTACGTGTACCTTGGCAACGCGCAGGCGCAGGCGGGTTTTGAGTCCGCATTGAAAGCCAGCACCGAGGTTAAAAGTCAGCTGGAAGGGCAAACCGAAAAACTGATGACCCGGAAAACCGTGTCTGGTGCAGATGTTTACACCAACCGCACCATCGACCAACAGCCCGTGGCGTTTGACATGCCTATGCCCGAGCAGCCAGAAACCAAGGGGATGACTTTGGTGGTTCCGGTGGCTACCGAATCAGGTGAGCAAGCCTCGCTATTCAACGCTGGCGGGGCAGACGGCGGAACCGATGTTGTTGGCATGGATGGCGTTTGGAACGATTCTGGGGTGATCTTGGACGAGGTTGCCAAACAGCCTGCACTGTCGCCAAGCCCCAAACGAAAAGAGCTGCAAAACCGGCATGAGCTGCTTGCGGAATTGGGGCGACGCGGTTTGCAGGCTTATGAGCTCAAGAGCGATTTGGCCCAGCTAGGCCGTTGCCTGAAATCCGAAGAGAAGCCGGAATTGGACGACATGTCGGAAATCTCTCGGGCGGTGGCATCGCGGTTGCCCATTTCTGACGGTTTGCAGGCCAACGCGGTCAAGGCGGCGCTCAATCGAATCAAGGAGTATGAAAAACGCACCGAGTTGACCACCACTGGCGTACCAGAGCTCGAGTTGATACAGGTTTTCACCGACCGCAGCGCTTTGGCGCGCGCGGCGATGGAGTCTCTCCGAAAGCTGCCTCAAGCAGAAGAGGAGGACTACACACTGATCGTGCAAGTGCTGGCCAGTCGCTTATTGGAGGGAATTCGCACCGAAGTCGAGAACATGGCCGAAGCGGTAAGGCCGAACGAAGCTGAACAAAAACGCCTTTTGCGGGATGCCGCGCATTGGGTCATTGTCAAAAGTGCGCAAGAGTTGCGTGAAGACATGTTCAGTGAAATTGCCCAGCGCGCCAAGCTGATTGATGCCAAACCGCTGCCCGACGTGATGCTGTTCCCGAAGGGTATTTCTCTGGAATCGTCGGCCAAAAATATTTACGGTGTGTTGCCCCCCACCCGCGAAGACGGCGAGCGTGTGGCGCAAGAGCTGTTGGTTGAAGACCGCCAATGGCTGGGCGACAAGTCTTATGACTTCAGTGAGGGTGAATTTAACCAAGGCCAGTTTGATGGCACTTGTTTTGGCAATACCTTGGAAAATGCCTTTTCTCGCGCCCTGGACAAAGCCGACTTTGTGGTTTGGTGGCACAGAAACCCGCGCAACAAACCTTATGCCGTGCGCGTGGTTCGCGCAGAGCATGACAATTATTTCTATCCTGATTTTGTGGTGTGCGTGCGCCACAACCCGATAGATATACCGATGCAAAGATTGATCGAAACCAAAGATGACACCAAAGATGCCGCACGCAAGTCTAGGCATTCACCGACGGGGTACGGAAAAGTACTTTTCTTAACGCCCGATGGCCAAGATCGAATGTGTTGGGTGAACGACGATGGCAGTTTGGGCATCGCACTGGACTTCGACAACATGGACACCGTGTTGGGCCGCTTATCTGAAACCCGCCCGGTGGTGGTGCGGGTTTGAGGCCAATGCCGTCAGGGCCTTATTTGTCATACCCGGCCACGACCGGGTATCCATCGCCACCGAAGGCATATTAGGCGTTCACCCTTGCTATCAACTGAAGCTACGTTCCCTAATTTTGGGCGTAAAAAAACAGCGTGTACTTAATCCACGCTGTCTTTTCGGCCGAGCAGAATGTAGGCTGCTTATTTTTAATCGCAATCCGCTTTCTGGATGATTAAATTACCTATAAATGCTGTGATGCTGGGCTTGTTTCAAGAACTCAAATCGCAGTGAAGACAGTGTTTACACCACTTGATGATTGAATAGTCAGAGACAACAAGGACAATTGATTTGATGAATTTATTCTGTATTTCGTCAGTTGTGTTGTTTCAACTAATTTTGAAACGTTGAAGACTTTTGTCGCTACTGTAATTAGAGCGGTACTAGCAGTGTCAGCTTCAACAACATAACTAATTTGTGCTGTGCCATCTGGCGTTGCTTTTGTCTTGTCTGTGAATCGTTGGGCATCAGTAAAAACGCCTACCTCGCCTACTTTACTGGCGCTTGGCACATTAAAAGTACCTGAGTAAACAAGATATTTGTCACCCAATGCTCCCAACGGTACATAGTTGGTGTTTACATAGTTTGTACTTGTATTGGAGCTAGTAGCAGGGGTACAGTTTGAATAGTTGGTGAGGAGAATGGAAGTGGAAGACAGGAGGGTGTACAGAGTTTTGTGTAAACGTGGCTGGGATCAGTTCTTGGGCATC
>CAMDXR010000309.1 GCA_945877725.1 Limnohabitans sp. Rim8 | reverse complement strand
GCTTGGTTCTCGGGGCCAAAGCCCACGATCACGCAATGCACGGCGGCTTTGCCACTGGCTTCGTTGGTCCACTGAAACGTGCGGTGCGCAAAGTGGGTGTGCATGCCCAGCCGCTGCATTTCGCCCCAGAGCACGGCCACTTGTTCGCCTTGCGTGATGCTGTTGGTCGACACAAAAGCGGCTTGTGTGCCCGTGCGTCCTTGCAGGTATTGCGCGGCCAGCACGTACCAGCCGCACACAAAGTCCAGATCGCCCGCACCGTGTACGCCTTGCATCACGGCAGCCAAGTCGGCTTTTTGTTCTTTGCTTTGGTAGGTTTTGCCCAAAAACGGCGGATTACCCAGCACATAGCTGCAATTCTCCGCAGGCAGCACCTCGGTCCAGTCCAGTTGCAGGGCGTTGGCGTGCCTGATGCTGGCCGAGCTGACCAGCGGCACGCGGGCAAAGTACAAACCAAACTCCACGCTCACGCGCAGGTTCATCTGGTGGTCTACCAGCCACAGGGCCACTTGGGCAATTTGCGCCGGAAACTCTTCAATCTCGATGCCAAAGAATTGGTCTACGTTCACGCCAATCAGGCCATGCACGTCCACCGCCAGTTGGCCTTTGTGGGCGCTCAGGTCGTGGTCGGCGCGCAGCACTTTGAGCTCCAGCTCGCGCAGTTCGCGGTAGCTGATCACCAAAAAGTTGCCACACCCACAGGCGGGGTCAAAAAACGTGAGCTGGCGCAGCTTTTTGTGAAACTCAAACAGCTTGTTGCGGTGCCCTTTAACCCGCTCAAACTCGGCCTGCAGTTCGTCTAAAAACAGCGGTTTGATGAGCTTGAGGATGTTGGCCTCAGACGTGTAGTGCGCGCCCAGGTTGCGGCGGGCTTTCTCGTCCATGATGCTCTGAAACAAACTGCCAAAAATAGCCGGGCTGATGGCCGACCAGTCGAGCCCGCAGGCGTCCAGCAGGGCTTCGCGCATGGCGGTGCTGAAGTCGGCCATGGGCAGGGTTTCTTCAAACAGCTTGCCGTTGATGTAGGCGAATTGGCTCAGTTGTTCGTCGATGTTTTTGTTGCGCTGACTTTCGTGCGTGTTCAGCACCTGAAACATTTGCCCCAGCCGCGAACCCAGGTCCGAGCCATCGGGGGCGGTGCGTTCTTCAATGAAGTCGCGAAACGATTGCGCAGGCTGAAAGATGCCCGTGTCGTCGGCAAACAAACAAAACAGCAGCCGCACCAGCAGCACTTCGAGCGCGTGGCCGCTGTAGCCACTGTCTTTCAGGGCGTCGTGCAGGCGGCCCAGCGCCATCGCGGCTTTGATGTTGACCGGGTTTTCGGCCTGAATGTCTTGCACCTTGTAGCCCGCCAGCAGCCCAAAGTGCTTGATGTGTTTGTGCAGGTGTTGCAGCTCAAACGCCAGGGTCTCGCCCGTGGCCAGGCGGTGCACCCGAAAGTGGGCAAAGTCGCACACGACCACCAGTTGCGGCAGGTCTCGCTCGGCCAGGTTGTGCAGGTAGCCAATGGCTTGGTCCAGGGCGGCGTCAAGGCTTTTGCCGCGCGACTTGTGCTCCACCAGCAGCACGCCGGGCCAAAACAGGTCCATAAAGCCCAGCGCACCCCCTAATTTTTTGACGTGCAGCTCAAAGGTGGCGACGCGCTTGTTGGTGATGCCAAAGATTTCAAAAAAATCGATCCAAAACGGCTTGGCTTGGCTGTCTTCGTTGCTGGCGTCGTCCCAGGTTTTGCTGAAAAGCAATGCCCTAGATTTGATTTCGTTCCAATTAAGACCCATTAAGTGCTCGTGAAGTGAGCATGCATGGTATCTGAAAGTATTATTTTTACTTTATTTGTTAGTTCTGGGTGGTTAACTAACTGGGCAAAGACAAGAGGAGAGGGGGCCTGCGGGCACTGTAGCGGTGGGTTGCTTTCAGGTCATTTCTTTGACTCAAGCTAACTCGACCACACGGACATCGAAGGTCACTTTGAGCCAAATTCTGATGGCATCGAAGATAGCGGCCAGGTTGTCCATGTTGGGATTGCCTTTTGGTGAAAGCATGCGATGCAGACTCTTGCTGGGCTTGTGGGTCATCGTTATGCCTACCTAGTTTCTAACCAGTGTGGAAACTGTTAGGCGTTGTGACCAGCGATGATTTTTATCGAGTTGATTTAAACCAGAAAGCAACGAATTAGCCCAGATCAAGGCTTGTTAAGTTGGCGCGATAGTTTAAAATTGCGCCAATCATGCCAAACTTCAGATCTCAACTCTTGATTGCCATTCAGGCCCAGTCAAACGGGTTATCTCTAAAGGAAGCCCTAATTCAATGGCCCGATGTACCGCGTCGCAGTCTGCAAAGAGCGTTGGCAAGCTTGGTTGCAGCTGGTCAAATCGCGCCAATTGGCAAGGCCCGTGCGACCCGTTATGTAGCAAATGTAGATATCGCGCCAAACATATCGGCTTACGATTTGCCCACGCCCGTAGACCTGTCGCAGGCATCTGCCTGGCGGGTCGAAGAAGAGCTTGCCACAGGGCAGTGGCCGCTTTCGCCTGACAGCAAAGACATTCGGGCCTTCATTTCGGGGCCTTGGCGCACGCGCAAACCCGTGGGCTACCAGCCCGAGTTTGTGCGGGCCTACCAACCCAACGTCACGTTTTATCTGCCCCTGCCTGTACGGGCACAACTGCACCGCATGGGGCGCACCGGACCGGGGCCACAGCCTGCGGGCACGTATGGGCGGGCCGTGCTCGACCGGCTGCTGATTGATTTGTCTTGGGCTTCCAGTTACCTAGAGGGCAACACTTATTCGCGCCTAGATACCCGCGCCTTGATTGCCCACGGGCAACAAGCACAAGGCCATGGCGTGACCGAGACGCAGATGATCCTGAACCACAAATCCGCCATCGAGCTGCTCATGGACAGCGTAGATGCGCCAGAAGTGAGCCGTTATTTGCTGATGAACCTGCACAGCACTTTGTCAGAAAACCTGCTTGAAAGCCCTGAAGACGAGGGACGGCTGCGCAGCCACCCGGTGCAGATCGGGCAAAGCGTTTACCAACCGTTGTCGGGTCAGTCGCTCATTGGTACCGCGCTCGATGAGTTGCTGGGCAAGTTCAACGCCATCGAAGACCCGTTCGAACAGTCTTTTTTTGCCATGGTGCATTTGCCGTATTTGCAGCCTTTTGCCGATTGCAATAAACGCACTTCACGACTGCTGGCCAACAGACCGTTGTTGCGGGCCAACCTGTGCCCACTGACATTTTTGGGGGTTTCGCAGGCTTGGTACACCGCGTCGGTTTTGGGGGTTTACGAGATGAACCGGGTCGAGTTGTTGCGTGACTTGTTCATGTGGGCCTATGAGCGTTCGACCAAGGAGTACCTCAAGGCCAAATCGGGTGTGGTGGAGCCCGATTTGCTGCGCCTGACTTACCGCGACGCGATTCGACACATCGTGAAAGCGGTGGTGCAAAACCCAGAGCAAGATCCGCTGGCGCTGCTGACCGGGCAGGTGGCCTTGGCGGTACCCGGCCCACAACGAGAGGATGTGCGGGCGCTGGTCATACAAGAGTTGCGCCGCCTGCACGAAGGGGTGCTGGCCCGCTATGGCTTGCTGCCCTCTGAGCTGGCGCGTTGGCGCAGCATTCAGGGCTGAAGCCAGTTAATGAGCAGTCGCCTGTCTGTAGGAGGCTCTTTGTTGTTTCCTCTTTGTAGGAGGCTACCCCTGCGGCCGTATGTCATCGCCTCTTTGTTTTTGCCTCTATGTAGGAGGCTGCCCCTGC
>CAMDXR010000308.1 GCA_945877725.1 Limnohabitans sp. Rim8 | reverse complement strand
ATTCAAATTTCAGGTTTTTATTGGCGTAATCAACAATTTATCGCCATCAGGTCCCGACTGAAGAGAGACCTGAGCCGGTTGCCCTAGAACTTCCTTGGGCAGAGGGTTTTCGCTGGTACGGTAAATACCGGCAATCGAGATCAATTCGGGTTCCATAGCTTGGGCAAAAATCCGTGCTTGCGAATTGCCGCGCGCCCCCGCAATAGCTTTGCCACGCAAACCGGCATAAATATGAATATGGCCATCGGCAATGACTTCAGCACCAGCATTCACCATCGCCAAAACAATCAAATCGCGCCCTTTTGCATAAATTTGCTGGCCTGATCGCAAGGGTTTATCAACCACCATCGGACTCAAGGGAACGGGGTTTGGAGGGGGGTTGGCTGGCAATGCCTGCGGCGCAGGCGCTTGAACAGGCTCAAAAACGGGCATGGAACGCTTGATACGGGCATCGGAAGCATCTACCAGGCCCAATGCCTTGGCTTGGTCCAAAAGCGCCTCAGGCGCACCTTTAATGGCCAATGGCACCAAACCATGTTGTTTCAGTAAAGACAACAAAGCCGAAAGATCAAGGGGTAAAGGATTTTGATCAGAAACAATCTGGCTGACATCAATGATCACGGGATCTTGGTCAAAAAATCCGGGCGTCTTGGCCAATTGTTGATGCAATGCCTGGGAGATAGCTTGAATGTCGGAGGTTTTCAGAACCCACGCAAGCAAGGGTAAATCTGCGCTTTTGATGTCGTAACAGCTTGAAAAAGGGGCTTCTGAAACGATCGCCATGGTGCCATCAGGGTTGGAAAGACGGGAATCTTAACAGCGCACTTGTTCTTTGTTCTTTCTCTATAGATTTATATCTTTAAATAGCAGTAGTAGGTAAAGGAGACACAAATTTGTGGACAAGTCATTTTTCTTGAACAGTTTCAAGCACTTGGGTGCTTTGTGAAGGTGTGTGCTGCTGCGGTTTTCTGCTGTACCGAAAAAATGAATAAGTTTTCTGGAACACCCTAAGCTGTGGATAACCCAGCAGTTGTTCGGGTTCTATCCACAGACTTATTCGCGTTATTTTTCAGCTTGCAATGACCCATTGGATGACCCCTTTTGCAACAAAGCCCAGCATGCCAAAAGCCAATCCGAGAAAAATAACAAAAGTCCCAAATTTTCCTGCTTTCGATTCCCATGCCAATTGACCAATGATGAAAATCATGTAGAGCATAAAAGCACTGAGGCCGATCGTCAGGCCGAACCAGGCAAATTGTTCTTCGCTGAAACCCATCATGTGGATGGCCCTTGACCGCTTAATCTTTCATCAAGATTGGATGCATCGATCAATTGACGGTACGCGTGCCAACTGCCATGCCCCAGCATGGGGACAATGAAGATCAAGCCCAAGAACATCGAAAAAAGACCCAATAAACAGAATCCCATGATCAGGAAGGCCCAAAAAGCCATGGGTAATGGGTGCGTCAAAACAGTTTTCCAGCTGGTTAAAACGGCTTGTAAGACCGTCACCTTGCGGTCAAGAAGGAGCGGTACCGAGACCACACTCGACGCAAAAACTGGGGCTGCCATCAGGCCGCCCAGTCCCAGCCAAATTTCAAACAGGAAATGGTTTTTGCCAAGGACAACATGTTGAATGAAATCCAATGGGGTGTGAATGGGCACGGGTGCCAGCAAAGTGATCAAAGCAGCTGAAGTGATGACCCAACCCGTGGCCGCCAATGCCAACAAAAACCCAAAACGGATCAAACTCCAATAACTGTCGGGTTGTTTGCGAAGGTGCAATTGCCATTGCGTCCAAGTGGTGACCAATAAATTGAAATCGACGGGTTCACCCTTTTCTATGGCGCGGCTCATGGCATAAAGACTGGTGGCCATGATCGGGGCAATGACCATGAATCCGGAAAGCGAACCAGCCAATAACCAAAAACGGTCATGCGCCAGCAGCGCAATGAGACCACCGAACAGAGCCAAGATCAGGCCATGAAGCACGCTCAGCAAAGGGGCCAGGGCCATGTCTTTGAAACCTAATGCCAGCCATTGCATGGGTTGATCAAAAACAATGGGCAAGACAGGGGGTAAAAATGGCCTTGGATCGGGCGAAGAAGAATGGGAACTGGCGGGGCTTGACATGACCCAAGCTTAACCAGCGTCAAATTTAAAGACTTGACACAAATCAAGTGGCGTAGAACAAGAACAAATCAAAAGTCCCACAAAAAAGCCGCCAAAATTGGCGGCTTTTGCGCAAAACAATGCAACAAAGCTTCAATGGTGATCTGCGTGGTGCCCAGCATGTTTGGCTTTGTGCATGTGATCACCCATAGATTTCATAAACCGGGCCGTTTCGCTGTCAAAAACTTTCTTTTGGTCAGACGTCAAACTCGCATAGAAAGACTTGGTAGCCTCGGTTCGCTTGAGCATTTCGGCATCACGCTGGGCTTTATGCGCGTGCATTAAATCCAACCTTTCAGGTGTGGTGAGCTTTTCCATGGCTGCGCGGTCAGGACGTGTTGCCGGTGGCGTTGGCATTTGCATGGCCTGAGTGAAGCTAAGCCATGTACTTTCTTGCGCGGCATCCAATTGGAGCTTGCTTTTTAGAGTCGCAAAGCGTTGTGCATGCTTTGCTTGCATGGAAGCGTGCATTTTGTCCTTGGGCTGCGCTGTGGCTTGGGCCAGTGTTGACGCGGATGCTGGCGTTGATGTTTGATTTGGGTTTGAGCTGGAGGTTTGGGCCAATGCAAAGCCACTCAAGCCTAAGATCAGACCGGCGGCAATCAGGGGGTTGCGAATTGATTTCATGGAAAACAGCCTTTCAGTGATGAAATGGCTGAAGTTTGACGAGGACCTGTTTCCGGCTTGTGCAGGCCTTGCAGTGTTTTGTAAAGTTGCGTCAAAAAGGGCTGACGCTTATTCGGTCAGCATCGACAAAACAAACCCATCAGCGTCCCAGTTTGCCTGCTTGAAAATCTTCAACGGCTTGCATCAGTTGCTCACGGGTGTTCATAACAAAGGGACCATATTGCGCAATGGGTTCATTCAGGGGTTGCCCCGTGATCAGCAAAGCGCGTGTGCCCGCTTGCCCGCGAAGCACCACACCGTCTCCGCCCCCACTTAACACCGCCATGCGTTGCAAAGGCACTGTGGCTGTTTGTTCAGAGCCTTGCACTTCCAGTTCGCCCCGATAGACATATACAAACGCATTGTGTGAAGCCGCAATGGGTTGCGAAAATGTTTGTTGATCGGCAAAGTGAATGTCCAGATACAAAGGGTCTGTCGGGTAGTCCTGTGCAGAACGGTGCATGGCACCCGCCGTGCCGTGGCTCTGACCTGAAATGACACGGACCAAAACACCCGCCGGGGTGGTGACCTCAGGAATATCGGCGGTTTGGATATCGCGGTACCAGGGGGCGCACATTTTTTGGTGCGAGGGCAAGTTCAACCAAAGCTGAAACCCCTCCATCACCCCTTCTTCTTGCTCGGGCATTTCACTGTGCACGATGCCTCGGCCCGCCGTCATCCATTGCACACCGCCGTTTTGCAACAATCCTTCGTTTCCCGTGCTGTCTTGGTGCCGCATGCGCCCGGCAATCATGTACGTCACGGTTTCAAAACCCCGGTGTGGGTGATCCGGAAAACCGGCACCGTAATCTTTCGGGTCGTCGCTGCCAAACTGGTCCAGCATCAAGAACGGATCGAGGCGTTGTTGTAAATCGCCCGTTAAAACGCGGGTCAGGCGAACACCGGCACCGTCGCGGGTGGGTCGTCCCGTCACCAA
>CAMDXR010000307.1 GCA_945877725.1 Limnohabitans sp. Rim8 | reverse complement strand
TCGGCCGTAGCCCCCGAGCTCCCCACACTGGCCGAGGCTGGCCTCAAGGATTTTGAAATCACTTCTTGGTTTGGCTTGTTTGTGCCGTCTAGTACACCAGCGGCCGTTGTCGACAAGCTACACCGCGAAACCGCCAAGGTGCTGCGCTTGCCTGATGTGCAGGAACGCTTTGCCAAAGAAGGCGCCACGGCTGGTGGCAACGCGCCAGCTGCCTTTGCCGAGTTTGTGCGTGCCGAGTACGACAAGTTTGGCAAGCTTGTAAAAAGCAAGGGCATCACTGCCGATTAAATTACGGGGGTAACCCCCTCTATTGCTCAATTTTTCAGGAATATTCATGAACAAAACCGAACTCTCTTCCCTGCGGTCTCGGGCCGACCAGCCCATGTCGCTCAACATGAAGCTGATCTCGCACAACGAGCTGCAAGGCTTCGGTGGCATGGGCGAGGGCGTTGCCATGCAGATGGCCGACGACGGTCGCCGAATTCTTTGGCTGGCGCATGAATCGGCTCCCAAGAACTTCACCGGTGTTGATGTCACAGACCCCAAAAATCCCAAGGTCATTGTCCAGACTGAGTTGCCGCACATGAAGATGCGCTCCAACTCCCTAGATGTGGTGGGCAACATCATGGTGGTGGCCAATCAGGTGAAGGAGTTGGGTGACAAACCCGCTGGCATCAATATCTATGACATCAGCAAGCCTGAGACGCCCAAGTTGTTGTCTCACTTTGATTGCTCTGGTCCTTACTCTCGCGGTGTTCATGCGGTCTGGTTTGTCGATGGCAAAACGGTGCACATGGCTGCAGGTGCGCACGACTTTCAGCCGCGCAATCCCAAAGACGATCAGATCTACCGCATCATCGATATTTCCGATCCCACCAAACCCTTCGAGAAGGGCCGTTGGTGGTATCCGGGCACCCGCGAAGGCGACAGCGCGCCTCCGCCCCCACGCTTGCCGGCTCAGTTTGATACAGGCTTTCGTGCACACAACACCAACGTGTTTCCTGAAAGGCCAGACCGTGCCTATCTCGGTTACATCGATGGCGGCGCCATTGTTCTGGACATCAGCAACCCATCAGACATCAAGATGATGTCGCACTGGAACCATTCGCCACCATTCAATGGCTTCACTCACACGCTGCTGCCATTGTTCGAACGCAATTTGTGGATCGTCTCGGATGAGTGCGTGCAAGACGACGGCAAGGACTGGCCCAAATTGGTGTGGGTGGTCGACTCGCGCCTAGACAGCAACCCACTGCCTATCGGCACTTTCCCTGCACCGCCCTACGACACCTTTGCCAAGCGAGGTGGCCGCTTCGGCGCACACAACCTGCACGAGAATCTGCCCGTCTCTTGCTCCTTCCGTTCGGAAACATTGTTCATTGGCACGTTCTTCAATGCGGGCGTGCGGGTGTATGACACCTCCAACCCCTACCAGGTGCAGGAAGTGGCGTATTACGTGCCGGCTGCGCCTGCGCTCTCGCCCCAAGGTGCAGTGCAGCTCAACGACGTTTATGTAGACGATCGGAAATTGGTTTACACCGTCGACCGGTTCTCGGGTGGTCTTTACATCCTCGAAATGAATGTCTGATGGCTTTGCAACGGCGGGCGCACGTGATGTGCTCGCCAGCAAGATTCCGGTCACCCTGATCACCGGCTTTCTGGGCGCAGGCAAGACCACCCTGGTGAGTAAACTCATACGGCACCCCGACATGGATCGGGTGGCCGTGGTGATCAATGAGGTGGGCGAGATTGGGATAGACAACGACCTGGTCAAGATGTCTACCGAGAACGTGAGCTTGCTGGCCAACGGCTGCCTGTGTTGCAGTGTGCGCACCGATTTGCAAGACACCTTGCGCGAGCTCTTTGGCGAGCGTCGCGCTGGCCTCATTCCTGATTTTGACCGAGTCATTATCGAGACCACGGGCCTAGCCGACCCGGGCCCCGTGATTCAGACACTGTCGAGCGACACCATGCTTGGCGCGCACTATCGGCTCGACGGGGTGGTCACGCTGGTCGACGCCATCAACGCACCAGACCAGATGGCTCGCCAGCCAGAGTTTCAACAGCAGGTGGCGCTGGCCGATCGCGTGTTCATCACCAAGGCCGACTTGGCTGAGCCTCAGGCGCTGTCGTCGCTGGCTCAGGACATTGCCAGCATCAACCCGCGTGCCGACATTCAAAGCTGCCCCATGGGCGAGGTGCACCCGCGAGAGCTCAAGGGGCTGGGCCTACAAAGCAATAGGGCGAGTGCCGACACGCTGCGTTTTTTGGGTGAGCTTCAAGACAATGCACCTGCCAATGGTGAAAACAGCGGTGCCAAAGAGCCCGGCTACTTGGGTGCCCGGCTGCCAGGTCGGCATCACCCTTCGGTGCGCACGCTTTCATTGCGTTTCGATCAGCCATTTACCTGGGCCGCTTTCTCTGCGGCCGTGGAGTTGCTAATTTCCTTGCGGGGTCAGGACATGCTGCGCGTCAAGGGCATTGTCAATGTCGATGGCAGCCCGGTGGTGGTGCAGGGCGTGGGGCATGTATTCCATCCACCAGTTACCCTCGATCGCTGGCCCAGTGAGGATCAGACTAGCCGCATTGTTTTCATCACCCGCAATATGGAAGCCGATCGATTGCGGGCGCTGTTTGAGGCGGTGGGTGGCATTGGAAGCAGTACCCCTGATTAATTTATTTAATCAAGTTTGATACCAGTCTTGGTAATGATGGCGCCCCATTTGCGGGTTTCGCTGTCAATGAATGTTTTGAAATTGGCTGCTGTGCCGCCGCCAACAATCAAGCCTTGTTTGACCATGCTTTGCCTAAATGCAGGCTCAGCCATGGCCGCATTGATGTCGGCATTCAATCGGTTCACAACATCCGCTGGTGTGCCAGCAGGAGCGAAGATGCCGTTCCAAGCTAAGGCATCAAAGCCAGGAAAACCAGCTTCGGCAACGGTCTGTAAATCGGGGCGTGTGGGCAAACGTTGTTGGCTAGTGACCGCAATCAATTTAAGGCGGCCGCCTTGCACCAGAGAAAGCAATGCTGGTTCTACAGCCAGCAATGCTTGAGTTTCGTTTTGTGCCACAGAGAGAGCGGCGGGGGGCGAACCATTGAACGGAACGTGTGTGGCTTCAAAACCTGCAGAGGCCTTGAGCAATTCCATTGACAAGTGAGAAGAGCTGCCAAGGCCAACAGAGGCATAGCTTACTTTGTCGCCTTGAGATTTAGACCATGCAATGAACTCTCGCAAATTGTTGGCAGGGTGTGCAGCAGGTACCGCCAACACATTGGGTTGTGAGGAGGTGAGCACAATGGGCAGTAAATCCTTGGCAGGGTCGTATGGCATTTTCTTGAACATGAAGGGTCCAAAAGCGATGGGGCCATTGAAGCCAATGCCAAGTGTGTAACCATCTGCAGGAGCTTTTGCAACCAAGTCCATGCCAATGGTGCCGCCTGCCCCTGGCTTGTTGTCAACCACCAAAGGCTGTCCCCAACGCTTGCTCAAAGTTTCGCTCATACCGCGCACAATGACGTCCAAAGAACTGCCAGCTGGCGCTGGCACAACAACTTTGACGGGTTTGGTGGGCCAAGTTGTTTGAGCTGCAGCTGGCATGGCCACAAGGTTGATCAAACAAAGGCTGGCGGTGGCCAATGTGGTTTGAAGCAGTGTGCGTCGGGTAGAGGAAGATTTCATGATGGTCTCCATTGGAATTCAAATAATTGGGGTCAAAAAATAATTGGGGTCAGATTAACATTAATTTCCAATCAGTGAGGGCTGAAGGCAAGGGGGGCTTCC
>CAMDXR010000306.1 GCA_945877725.1 Limnohabitans sp. Rim8 | reverse complement strand
AGACCTCCAGCGCTTGCTGGCACCCAACCTTTAAGCCATGCAAAACTTCTGGACGGCGTGCGGCCACCAACACCTGACCCGCAATGAGCGTGCATGGTTGAGCCCCACGCCCGACTATTGGCGTTTGTGGCTAGAACGCCCCGAGTTGGCGCTGGTCCCAGAGTCGTGCAAGGCCGAAAAGCGACTGCATCAGGCTTTGCTGACCGATCCCTTGATGACGGTCACGCCCGCTGACCTGAAGGCTTTCAAAGACAGCGATGCACGCGAAAACTACCAACTCTTTTTGCGCCTGCGCGACGATGTGCAGGGGGCCGGGTCGCTGGAAGCGGCCTATGTCGGCTGGGTACACGGTGGCAACATTCAGTTGCCCCCTTTGTTCCTAGACTTGGTGGTGCAAGCCATCGTTTGCAATGTGTTGGCAGATGAACCCGATGCCTGGGTTTGGCGTGCAGCCGAATTGTTGTTTCGCCGTCAGCGCATCACCTTAGAGGCGGGCCGTGTGTTGGCCGGTGACAGCGACACGCTGGACGCATTGCAGGCCACAGGGGGTTTGGGCGAAATGGGGCGCATGCTGATTGAAGGGGGAGCTCCCCTCAAAGCGGTGGATGTGAAGGTACTGCACAAAGACAATGCCGAGCGATATTTTGCACAGCGTGAAGGCTTGGGCCGTTATGCTTTTTTGCTCGACATGACCCACGAAATCCAGAACCAGTTGCCCCATGGTTTGGTCTTGAACATGGTCAATGCCCGATCTGGACTCAAGTCTTTGGCCGAGGTTTTGAGCCGCTGGGTGCAGCATTTTCTGGGGGTTGTCGTGCACATCGAAGCGGTGCAAAAAGTCGACGATCCGGCTTGGCGCTGGCATGTGGGCCTGGATGCCACGGCCACGGCTTTGCTCAATGATTTGTATTTGGGGCAGGGGCTGGATGAAGCTCGTCAGCAGCAATTGATCAGCCTGTTCAAACTGCGTTTTGACAACCCGCAAGACATGCGCAGCGATGTGCGGGGCAAGCCGGTTTATTTGGGATTGGCCATGAACGAGAAGGGTTTGCTGAAACTCAAACCGCAAAATTTGTTGCTCAATTTACCGCTCGCAACCGAGGTTTGAACCCGAATTTTTGAATGCTGGCGCGTCAAACCCGAGAGCCCATGCCCCAAGCGCCAAGCGCCAAGCCCCACGGCCAGCATGTGCAACACCAGCTCAAAATTACCAACGCAAAAAGCGAGCCCCCAAAACAGTGCCTAAAACGGTAGACAAGGCCATGCCTGCGGTGTACCAGATAGAGAAGAAAACGAAGCTGGTTTCAGGGCAGTGCAGTGAATAAATGGCAGCCGCCAAGCTGCCCGATAAAACACCCGCCACAGCGCCGGTGAGGGCGGGTTGGGTGGGGGCCAATTGACGCAAACCCCACAGCAGGGCACCCAGTACAGGCAAAGACAAGCCCGCAATGCTGGTGCCACAGACATCCCACGAAGACCCCATCCAATGGGACATGCGTGCATCGGGGTCGGCTTGCAAATATTGCACCCCACCCAGGCCGATCATGGCCAGCAAGGAAAGCCCCAGACCCAAGCCTGTGTGTCCGGCTGACACGCCAGGACGTGAAAGGCGAAACAAGCCAAAAAGGCTGAAACCCATCAAGCAACCCAGCCACAGCATTTTGGTTAAAAAGGCAGGGTGCACTGCCATCTGGCCCATCTGCGGGTTCACGCCGAACACCAGCACCAGCAGCACGCCACTCACCCAGGCAGAAATCAGCAAAGGGCGCGTCAATTGCTGTCGGGCAGGCTTGTGGGGCTGCAGCGTGTCGCTGGCCAGTAAATCAATCAAGTCTTTGGTTTTCATGGTTTAGCTCCCCATTTGGCCATCAGGGTTTTCAGGCCCCGATGGACGTTGACTTTGACCGAGGCCTCACTTTGCCCGGTTTTTTGGGCGGTCTCTGCAATCGACAAACCCTGCAGTCGGGTGTGCTCAATGGCTTCACGTTGCCGCACCGGCAAGTCGGACAGCACCAGCGCCAAGTCTTTGTGGGCGTCGCTGGCGGCTTCGTCACTTTTGACCGTCAAGGTGTCGGACCAATCGTCAATGTCGTCGTGCAAGCTTTCGCGTCGACCGTGCGCGCGCAGATGGTCGACCCATTTGTACCGCGCAATGGCGTACATCCACGCCGTGAGGGGCTGGTCGGTCTGATAGGTGTGGCGTTTTTGGTGGATCGCCATCAGGGTTTCTTGCACAAGGTCCTCGACATCGCTGGGGTGGGATTGCATTCGCTTTTGCAAAAAGCGCCGCACATAGCCACTCATTAGGGTCAGTGCGCTTTGATAGCTGCGTGCATCGCCTTGCAAGGAGTTCATCCACAAGGCGTGCAGCGCGGCTTCCATGGTTTGCAGGCTTTCGCTCAAGTCAATTCGTCCTGAAAGTTGGAAAAGTTACCCATTAAAAAATTACCTTTATTTATTAAATTTTAAGTAACTTTAATTCTTGTTCGCTCGGATTAAAGCACGACAAGCGGGGCCGTGCACCCAACGGCATCCACAAGAACGGTCAGTTCGCTTGCTGACCTTTATCTAAAAAAGAGGAGAAATCATGAGTACGTTTGATCACCCTGCATTGATACAAAACATCACCGATTCGTTGGCCGATCTCAGAAAAGGCCAACCCGTGGCGATGCAGGGTTTCAGTCAATTGTCTAAAGCGGCCATGGCCACCGCGACGGTGACGGAAAAGCATAAGGAGTTGATGGCGGTGGCCATCGCCGTGACCCAACGTTGTTCCGGCTGCATCGGCTTTCATGTCAAAGCCTTGCATCGCTTGCATTGCACGCGCCAGGAACTCGAAGAAACCTTGACCGTGTGCGTTTACATGGGCGGTGGCCCCGCCTTGATGTACACGGCAGAGGCCATGGCTGCCTGGGATGCTTTTGCACCGGTAGCCGCTTGAATTTTTTAAACCAGGGAGAAAAAATGAAAAAACTGATTCTATTGAGCGCCTTGACCGGCCTTTTGTATGCGTGCGGCGGCGGCAGCAACACCTTGACCGAAAACGTGGTGGTCACCAACCGTGGCGACGGCACCTTGACAGTCATTGATGCCCAGACCGATACGGTCAAGCAGACAGTCTCAATTCCGGGTTCAGACCCGATGTATGTGGTGTTTGTGAAACAGACCAATCGGCTGTATGTGGGCGACCGCAAACAGAATAAGGTTCATATCTTGAACCCGGTCAATTTCAGCATCGAAAGTTCAGTGGATGTGGGTAAGGGCGTTTTCCATATGTGGGCCGATGGTCAGGGTGAACAACTGTGGGTGGCCAACGATATTGACAATACGATCTCAGTGATCAAGTTGTCGGATAGAACTGTACGAACCCTTCCCGTGCCTGCCAAGCCGCACGATGTTTTCTTGACGGCGGACGGCAAAACGGCATTTGTTTCTTTGATTGTTGAGGGTGCGCCAGACAAAGTGCTGCGCTTCAATGCCAAAACACTGGTTCAAGAGGCTGAGGTCGCGGTGGCCGAAGACCCGCATTTGTTCTTTGTAGAACAAGACCAAAAGCTCTATGTCCCGAACCAAGAGGGCGGCTTGTTTGTTTTGAACCAGAGTCTGCAGCTTGATTACAAATTGGCTTTGACTGGCTCCCACGGAATTTATCCTAGCCGCAATGGCAAGTTTGTTTTCATGACAAACATCTCTGGCAAACAACTCTATTCGCTTGACACCAAAACCAAGGCGTTGACAGAACCCGCGCTTGATTTAACGGTCAATACCCCGCACAACTTGGTGGT
>CAMDXR010000305.1 GCA_945877725.1 Limnohabitans sp. Rim8 | reverse complement strand
AAGATTGACGACCTGATTGACAGCCGCGAACCCCAGTTGATGGCGGGCATTGTGAGCGACCTGCGCATTATTAACGGGCAACGCGGCAAAGTGGCGATTTTCAAGCTCGACGACAAATCGGGCGTGATGGAGGCCACCGCAGACGAGGCCTTGATCAATTCGGCCCGTCACTTGTTGAAGGACGACGAGTTGATCATCGTCACCGCCAAGATGCAGGCCGATCGGTTTTCGGGCGGTTTCCGCCTCAAGATGGAACAGATCATGGACTTGGGGGCTGCCCGCTGCCGCTATGGCAAATATCTGCGAGTGGCCGTCAATGGCCGTGCGCCCGACATTGCCCGTTTGGTCAAAGAGTTTCCGGCACAGCGTGAACAGACCGATCAGGGGGATTTGGTGCGGGGCCTGAGTGTGCGCCTGGTGTTGGAGCGGCGAAACGATGAGCTGGGTGCCCGCGCCGAACTGGCGCTTGGGGAGGCTGCCAAATTCTTCCCGACCGATGCGGCGCTGGCCAGTTGGATGGCCCAGGCCGATCAGGGTCAGGCGCAGATTGTTTACGACTGATCCGGCCCTTCGGATCAAGGAGATCTTTCATGAAAGCAGCCTGGTACAGCCAGAACGGTGAAGCCCAAGACGTGATGCAAGTGGGTGATTTGCCTACGCCCAGCCCGCAAGCGGGTGAGGTGCTGGTGCGCATGGCCTGCTCGGGCGTCAACCCTTCAGACGTTAAATCGCGGCGGGCGCGTCCCCTGACCGACCCCTTGGTGGTACCGCACAGCGATGGCGCAGGCGTGATCGAAGCTGTGGGCGCGGGCGTGTCGGCCTCTCGGGTGGGGCAGCGCGTATGGGTTTGGAACGGTCAGTGGCAAAGGGCTATGGGCACCTGCGCCCAATACATTGCCTTGCCTGAAGCCCAAGCGGTGGCTTTGCCCGAGGGCACCGACTTTGCCGCTGGGGCTTGCATGGGCATTCCCGGCCTGACCGCCGTTCAGTCAGTCATTTTGGCGGAGCGATTGGCCGGGGATTTACGCGGTCAAACCGTGTTGGTCACCGGAGCCTCTTCTGCCGTGGGGCATTACATCACCCAAATGGTGACGCAGGCCGGGGGGCGAGTCATAGGCACCGTGGGGTCTGAAGCCAAGGCGGTACATGCCCGAGCTGCCGGGTTGCAAGAAGCTATTTTTTACAAGACTGAGTCGGTGCCCGAGCGCGTCAAGGCCTTGACTCAAGGCCATGGCGCAGACGTCATCGTCGACATGGATTTTTCGACCACCGCACGCTGGGCCGCCGAAGGGGCTTTGGCCTCGCATGGCCAAGTGGTCTGCTATGGATCGAATGCACTGGAGGTGTCGCTGCCGTTCCGGTCCTGGCTCTTCCGGTCGATGGGCGTGAAATTCTTCTTGGTCTATGAACTGACACCCGTTGAACGTCAGAGGGCGGTAAACCGTCTTTCGCAGATGCTTGAGCGAAACCAACTACAGCACAGCATCGGGGCACGTTTCACGCTGGACCAAATTGCACAAGCCCATCAAACCGTGGAAGCGGGGCAGACTGTGGGCAATGTGGTGGTGGATTTGTGATGCTGTTCGGCCAGGGCACCCGACCTGATCGCAGCACCCTCACGGCGGTTGTTAAATCAGCATCAACATTCAGGGCGTGCTGGGTGCGAGCTGGATTCTAAGCATGAGGGTCATGGGGTGCGCGGGGACGGACTTGAAGCCGTGGTGCGCATAAAACTGCCGTGCCCGATCGTGAATGGCATGCACCAGCAAGGCGCGTACGCCAGTGTTCTGCGCCACGAACAAACACCGCTCGACGGCATCTTTGAGCAAGCCTGCCCCTAATAAGATCCCTTGTGCGCGAAGATCAACCGCCAGTCGGGCCAGAACCATCACGGGAACTGGATCCGGCATATTTTGACGCACAGTGCGGGGGGCTTGTTCGTGGTTGACGGCACCTGCCGCCAAGGCGTAATAGCCCATGACTTGCCGATCACCGTTGACAACGACAAATGTTCGGCTGGCACCGCTGTCCTGGTTGCTCAATGCGCGGCGTTTAAGCCATTCATCCAAAGCGGGTTCACCGCATGAAAATGAATTCAACCCGTGCGCAACCGTCAGCGGCACCGGGTAGCTCAGCGTCATGTGTTGACTTTCCAAGGGGCTTTGACAGCCAACAAGCGGGACAAGCCCTCGTTGGGCTCAGCGGGTGCATCCAGTAAGGCGCTGAATTCCCGAAATTTTTCTTCATCCAAATTGAAAAAAACCTGGTCCAGCAAGACAGCTTGGGCTTTATCGCAAGCGGCCTCCAGCATGAAGTCGGAACGATTTTTTCGGAGCAGTTGTGCGGCTTGATCGATCAAATCACGCTGTTGAGGGTGGGCACGCAGGTTGATGGCCGCATCGCGCATGGGAACTCCTTTTGTGTATACGTTCAATACACAAATCCTAGCTGGTTGTGTATCTAACGTCAATACGCAAGACAGGGCGCTCTGGGTGCTTGGCCCAGCGGCCCGGCCTCAATCCAGTGGTCTGAAGCCCAGCACAATCACAGGGGGCACACGCCCGTCGGTGTCTTTGGGCAAGATTTCGGTTTTGTCGATGGCGCGCAACACGGCATCGTCCCAAGCCTTGTTGCCGCTGGTCTGTACGATGCGGCGGCTCAAGACAGTGCCGTCCGGGCTGACCTTGACTTCAATTTCGGCTCTGGGGTTGCCCACCACATCACCGGGGTAGCTGATATTGGGTTTAATGCGCCCGATTAAGCGGCCTGCATAACTGGCAGAAGGCCCTGCCGATTGGAGTGCTGAACCCGTGGCATTGGCCCCCCCCGAAGCCCCGGCGAGACCTTGCATGCGCTTGAGGTTTTCTTTGCGCAACTCTTCGGCCCGGGCTGCCTCGGCCTCGCTTTGGGCCTTGGCTTTTTCAGCAGCCTTCTTTTTATCGCGTTCTTTCTCTTCTTTGGCTTTACTTTCTTTGGCCAGTTTTTCCTTTTTGGCTTTTTCTTCTTTCTCGCGTTCTTTTTCACGCTCTTTGCGCTTGGCGTCGGCTTTTTCCTTTTCGGCCTTTTCTTTTTCAGCCTTCAGCTTTTCAGCTTCTTTTTTCTTTTCTTGTTGTTTTTTCTTTTCCAGCGCAATTTCTGCGTCCCGGCGCTCCACGACCGGATCGGGCTCTGGGGGGGGCGGAGGTGTCGGTTTGGCCACAGGCTTGGGTTCTGGCTCAGGCTCTGGCTCGGGTGGAGGTTCTTGCAGTCGGGGTGCCGCAGCTTGAGGGGTAGCGGCCCAAAGTTCGGCTTCGGCCTGAAGGGTTTGCGGTTGTGTTTTCCAGGATGTGGCCAGGCCTAGGGCCACAAAGAGCAAAACGTGTGCGATGCCAGCGATCACCCATGCGCGCCTGAAGCCCGGCTGTGCCGGGGGCGCAAATTCGAGATGGGGGTTCGTTTTGGCGTTCAAGCCTGCATCCTCAAGGGGCGAGTTGGACCGACAAGCCCACACGGGCAATGCCCGCCCGTTGCAGACTGTCCATGACTTTGACCACGGTTTCGTATTTGACGCTGCGGTCTGCGCTGATGACGACGGCAGTGTTGTTGTCCTCGCCTATCAGTTGTTTGACGTTGGGTGCAATGTTGGTGAGCGTGGCGCTGTTGGTTTTGCCATCGCTGACCAGTTCAAGCCGTTCGTCTTTGTTGATCACGATCTGAATCACCTTGTCGGGTTGTTTGGCCGCTTTGCCTACACTGGGCAGGTCCACCACGCTGGGGGAGATCATGGGCGCAGTGACCATAAAAATGAT
>CAMDXR010000304.1 GCA_945877725.1 Limnohabitans sp. Rim8 | reverse complement strand
CGAAAAAACACCAACAAGCCCCCCAGGGCCAGCACCTCGACATACCCCGTGCGCGAGCTGGTGCCGCACAAAGCGACCAGCAACAAGGCCATGGACAGGCAGCGCCACCACTGGGGTTTGGCCGCTCGATCGGGGGTGCTTGGAAACATGAAAACCAAGCTCAGCATGGCGCAAACCATCAAGCTGGCCGACAAGTTGGGCTGGCTCAAAAAGCCGCCGTGGCGCGGAAAGGACAAGGACTTTTGCAACCAAGGTGACAGCGCGGTCTGCCAACCCAGCATTTGTAAGCCAATGGCCAAGGCAGCCAGCATGCCCGCCACCCACACGGCCAGCATCACCGCGCGGGCCAGCTCCGCTGTGCGCTGCGCCTGCACCCACATGCCCACCCAAGCGGTGAGCAAAATCACGGCCACCAAATAAGAGATGCTGATCAAGAAATGGCTGAAATACCCGGTGTTGATCTGCAAGATGTATTGCACACAGGCCCACAACAGCCAAAACGCACACAAGCCACTCAGGCCATTGAAGCCAAAGGTCTGGTGCTGCGGCGCCAGTGCGCGCTGGGTGAACCAGCCAAACAAAGCCAAGCCCATGAAAGCGAACAAATCGCTGTTGATGCGCGGGGTCAAGGGGTTGATGAAGGGCATGGACGCCGTCACAAACAGCAACAAAATGGCCACAAATGGCATAATTGCTGAAATTGATGAATTAGGCTTTATAGGTGTAAATTTTGATTCCATTGGCAAATTATATAACACTTTTAAACTCATAAAACACAAAAGTACTATACAAATCCATGACCTCTGGCGCAGCCCGTTGTCACCCGCACCGCAGGCTGATCCGCGGCGGTTTGGCCTGACGGGGCTTGGCGCCCGCCCAACTTCACCCCGGCCCAAAACCACGTCCGAAACTGACCATTGCCCGCCCACAGCCCTGCGTAACATGCGGGCGTGACCGCCACGCCATTGACCTTGACCCCCAGCGCTTGCTACCAAGCCGTGCGTGCACGCGATGCGCGCTTTGATGGTTTGTTTTACTTGGGCGTGCGCAGCACCGGCGTGTACTGCCGACCGGTGTGCAAGGCGCGCACGCCCTTGCTGCGCAACTGCGCGTTTTTCAGCCTGCCCGCCCAGGCCGAGCAGGCCGGCTTCAGGCCGTGTTTGCGCTGTCGCCCCGAGTGGGCACCGGGCCCCGCGCAGCGTTGGTCCAACCAAGACGCGACCCAGGTGCTGGCGCAACAAGCCCTGGCCTGGATGGCGCAGCGCGACCCGCACGCGGGCGCGTGGCAGCTCAGCGACTTGGCCGCCCACATGGGCGTGGGCGAGCGCCATTTGCGCCGCATCATGCAGGCCCACTGGGGGGTGACACCCGCCCAATACCGCCAAACCCAACGCTTGTTGCGGGCCAAGCTGCTGCTGTCCACCAGTGCCCTGCCCATGGACACGGTGGCATCGCTCAGCGGGTTTTCGTCCACCCGCCAATTCCACCGCGCTTTTGCCCAGCACTACCACATCAAGCCCGCGCAGTGCCGCCTCAGCAGCAACCGCCCTGGGCCCGCCCGCCTGCGCTTGTCGTACCGCCCACCGTTTGACGCCCCAGCGATGTTGGGTTTTTGGCGCCAGCGCGCGGTGCCGGGCTTGGAGTGGAGCGATCCCAACGCGCAAGGGGGCGAAGCCTTTACCCGCATCCTCAGCTTGGACCTGCCCCAGGGGCTGAGCCACGGCTGGGTGCGGGTGCAATTTGATGCCCCCGCGCACCAGGTGGGGGTGCAGTTCAGCGAGCATTGGTGGCCGCACCTGTCGCCCCTGCTCGAGCGCTTGCGCTGGGCTTTGGACCTGGACGCCGACCCCTTGGCCCTGGAAGCGGCCTTGCAAGCGGACTTTGCCCACAGCACCGGGGTCCGGGTGCCGGGGGCCTGGCATGGTTTTGAATTGGCGGTGCGCGCTGTGCTGGGGCAACAGGTGAGCGTGGCCGCGGCCCGTACCTATGCCCAGCGATTGGTTCACGCCTTGGGCACGCCCGTGAACACCCCCTGGCCAGGGCTGACCCATGCGTTTCCCACACCAACGCAACTGCTGCACGCCAGCCCCGACCAACTCGGTGCCCTGGGGATCGTCAAACAACGGCAAAAAGCCCTGCTGGCCCTGGCGCAAGCGGTGTGCCATGGGGGCTTGGATTTGAACCCCGGCGCCGATGTGGCGCAGCGCGTCGAGGCATTGATGGCCCTGCCCGGCATTGGCGCGTGGACAGCCCAGTACATTGCCATGCGCGCCATGCGCTGGCCCGATGCCTTTCCCGCTGGGGATTTGGTGGTGCAGCAGCGCCTGGGGGTGCGCGACACGCCCAACCCAGCGCGCGCTGCCAGCGCCTTGGCCCAGCGTTGGCAACCTTGGCGCAGCTATGCTGTGCTGCGACTTTGGCACACCAAGGAGACATGATGCTGGTTTGCAAAACCATCCACACCCCATTGGGGCCGATGCTGCTGGCCGCCAGCGAAGCGGGTTTGGCCGGGGCTTGGTTTGAAGGCCAACGCCATCACCCCGATGCGAGCAATTGGCCCGTGGTGCGCCAGCAGGCCTGGCTCGACAGCGCCGAACAAGAGTTGTTGGCTTATTTCCATGGCAAAGGCGCGGTGCAAAATTTTGCGACCCCGCGCGTGGCCGCTTGGGGCACGCCGTTTCAACACAGCGTGTGGCAGGCCTTGGCGGCGATACCTTGGGGTGGCACCCAAAGCTACGGCCAACTCGCCACTCAGCTGGACAAACCCCTGGCCGTGCGCGCCGTGGGCGCGGCCGTGGGCCGCAACCCCTGGAGCGTGATCGTGCCCTGCCACCGGGTGCTGGGGGCCCAGGGCCAGTTGACCGGTTATGCGGGGGGCTTGGAGAGAAAACGCGCGTTGCTCAGCTTAGAGGGTGTGGCGCTTTGAGCCACCCACCCGCTGGGCACATGGGCCGCCACAGCCCGGCGGGCTTTGCCGTGGCGATTTCCATCTCCGAACGACTGGCTGCTGCCTGAGCGCAGCTGAAACCCGCCTCAGGAAGCGTCGGGTTGCACCGCAGGTGCGGCTTTTTGGAAAGCTTCCAAGGCCATGCAAGCAGCGTCCACCGCCAAGATGAGCGGCCAGCGCGCCATGTCCACCTTGAAGCGGCGGGCACTTTCCACTTGGGGCACCAGGTAGACATCGGCCAAGCCTGGGACATCCCCAAAGCTGAAGCGCCCACGCTGGGTGTTGGCGCGCAGCAAAGCCTCGTAGCCATCAAAGCCCTGGGTGATCCAGTGGGCGCACCAGGTGTTGATGGCGGCCTCGTCCACTTTGAGGGTGTGGCGCAGGTATTCCAAGATGCGCCGGTTGTTGATCGGGTGGATGTCGCAAGCCACCAGGGCGGCCAAGGCGCGCACGCGGGCGCGCTCATCGGGCGTGGTCGGCAACAGGGCCGGGGTGGGATGGGTTTCCTCCAGCCATTCGATGATGGCCGGTGACTGGGTCATGACTTTTCCGTCTTTCACCAGCGCGGGCACCAAGCCTTGCGGGTTCAAAGCCTTGTAGTCGGCACTTTGGTGGGCCTCGGTGCGCAAGTCCACCACCATTTATTGGGCGGCCAAAGCTTTGAGGTTGAGCGCAATACGCACCCGGTGCGAGGTGCCCGAACGAAAAAAACTGAAGAGCTGCATGATCAAAGCCAGGCTCAGGCACGCACTTCGTACACACCCAGTTTGCGGTGCAACGGGGCTTCGTCGGCCAAAAAGAAAAACGCGGGCTGGCTTTTGGAGCGGTTGCTCACGGTGACGGGGGTG
>CAMDXR010000303.1 GCA_945877725.1 Limnohabitans sp. Rim8 | reverse complement strand
CTGCGTGGGCGATATCCTCAAGTAAACTACAGGCCTTCGCGGGTGTCGTTCAATGGTAGGACTCTTGCTTCCCAAGCAAATAACGTGGGTTCGATTCCCATCACCCGCTCCAAAAGGCCTTAAAGCCCACGCTCAAACCCCCTTTGGGGAGCCGTCATAGCGGCCACTTAGGCGGTGCCTGCACCCTGGCAGAGTACCTAAAACATCGGTGCACCCTGTCAGATTTTCCAAAAGTCGAGGGGAATCTCACCCCCCCCCAAACGAAATACGCAGTTGAAAAAATCAATTCAGCACTGGGAATAAGCTGCTGTAATCGTCTGTCCACGGTACAAAACCTGGCCGCGCTTCAAGTGTGATGGCATCCTTGAGTGCTTTTTGTGCGAACCAATCAGCGTTTCGGGAAAGCAAAGCCCAATTCGATTTGTATACCAATCGATCTTCATCCCCCGAATGCTTTATCAGACGAGCGGTCAAGCCAAGTTGCTGTGCGGCAGATTGAATCACGGGGTTAAGGTTCAAAAATCGATTGGTAATGTGAACCGCCAGCACCCCATCGGGCTTCAAATGTCGGACATATTGCTCAAAGGCTTGGCGTGTAAGCAAGTGCACGGGCACAGAGTCGCCAGAAAAAGCGTCAACGACCAAAACATCAAATTGCTGCGGCTTTTCAAGTTCAAGTTGTAATCGAGCATCACCAAGAACAATTTCTGTTTTAGCCAATGTGCGGGATAAAAAAGTGAAGTTCTTCTGAGCCATGCCGATGACAAGCGGGTCAATTTCGTACATTCTGTATGTATCTCCAGGACGCCCGTATGCCGCCAATGTCCCTACCCCTAATCCAATCACTCCCACGCGCAAGGGTCCTTGCGACATTTTTGTGGTGATCGCAAGTCCTGCACCGGCATCTTCGTTGTAATAGGTGGTGGGTTGCATGGCTTTATCGGGTGCAATGAACTGTTTCCCGTGCACGATTTGTCCATGCATCATGGTTCGATAGCCCTCAACTGGAAATCCAAAGACCTTCAAGCTTCCGTAAAAATTACGCCCCATCATCTCCGCGCCATCAGCATCATCCATGTGCGCATGCACGCTCACTGCAAATAATCCCATCAAAGCCGCAGTTGTACCGATAGCGAAAATTGGACGAAGCTTTAATGTCAATATCTTCCAAGTTCTCCAAAGGGAAAAACTTACAACCAGACCACTGAATAACACGGCCATTGACAAATCATAGGGTCCGTTGAATGCAAAGGGTGCCAGCACACCCACAAAGAAACCGCCTAGGAATCCTCCGACCGACAACATGAGGTAATACAAAGTAAGGTGCTGCGTAGGAGGCTGCTGCAACGCCAATTCACCATGGCAAACCATGCACACCACAAAAAATGCAACAAGGTTCAGCCCCATGGCCCACAGCAAAGGCAAGTCTGAAATACCTAAGGTGGGCAAATAGGTCAACACACCCAAACTCAATACCAACAGGGGTAAAAAAATATGCCGTTGATACCAGCCTTGGCGTTCAAAACATAAGATGAAAGTGAGTAAGTAAAGGGCCAACGGCGCTATCCAAATCAATGGAATGGGCGCGATATTTTGAGTCAGATAACTGGTGTCGGCCACCATTAAGATGGAAGGACATGCTGCCAGTGCAATCCACAAGAAAAGTTGTGACTTGGGAATTTTGTGGGTCAGGCTTTGCGAAAGATTCTTTGTACCTGTATCCAGGGCTGAAGTCATGGGCTGATCGTGACGACCACGCCAAGCCAAACTGCCACAAGCCAAGACAAAAAGCACAAACAAACCCGACCAGGCCATAGACTGCCAACGGGTTGGCAGCATTGGCTCCACGACAAATGGATACGCCAACAGAGCCAACATGGAGCCAAAGTTTGACAGCGCAAACAGCCTGTATGTCACTGCGCCGCTTCGCTCGCGTGCAAACCACGCTTGAACCAAGGGACCGGTCGTTGACAGAACCAGGTAAGGCAGGCCAATCGACACGGTGAGCAACCCTAGGATACGAAATGTTGGATTCTCAGCGCCCGAAGGCTTCCACAACTCACTGGGGGTAATGGGCAATAAAAACACACATACAACTAAAAGTGCAATGTGAAGAAAACTTTGATGCAGCGGTTTTAAACGACTGACCACCCAGTGTGAATAAAGATAGCCTAAAAGCAGCAGGGCTTGAAAAAACAACATACAAGTTGTCCATACCGAAGCGGATCCACCAAACCATGGCAGGATCATTTTCCCAATCATTGGCTGAACCTGAAAGAGTAAAAAAGCACTCAGGAAAATTGTTAAGCCATATAAAGAAACGATCTTTAAGTCAGTGTTTTTTTTCATTAGCCAATTATTACATCCAAAGATCTCCCAAGACACCTTAGGCGCCCCTTTATAAGCATCCAGAATATAAGCAGAACTAAAAAATCGTTTGTTTTGGCATAAAGGCGACTTACAGTCGCCCCCATGTTTGATTTGGCTTATGTCTTTGCAGGTTTCTTCGTCGGCACCATCGTGGGCTTGACGGGGGTCGGTGGCGGTTCACTGATGACGCCGCTGCTGATATTTTTCTTTGGCGTAAAGCCCTACATGGCGGTCGGCACCGACCTGCTTTTTGCGGCCTTCACCAAACTCGGCGGCACGCTCAGCTTTGCCCGCCAACGCATCGTTCCCTGGAAAGTGGTGGGTTTGCTGAGTGCTGGCAGCTTGCCCGCCGCATTGGCCACGTTGGCTGCCTTGCACTGGATCGGCCCAGCCAACCCGCAAGTGCAATCGGTCATGACCACCAGCCTGGGTGTGGCTCTGCTTTTGACGGCGGTGGCCATGTTTTACAAAGCCGTGCGCGGTAAATATTTGCCTGCCAACATCGCCAGCATCGATCAGGCGCGCGCCACCACACCCCGTCACTGGAGCTTACCCGTGCTGTTTGGTGCGCTCATAGGCATCTTGGTTACCCTGACTTCGGTGGGTGCTGGGGCCATTGGCGTCAGCGTTTTGTTGCTGCTTTACCCCTTGCTGCCCCTGCCCCGCATCGTGGCTGCCGACATTGCCTATGCCGTGCCACTGACCCTGGTGGCCGGTTTGGGTCACGCCTCTTTGGGCTCAGTTGACTGGTCCCTTCTGGCCAAACTGTTGGCAGGTTCTTTGCCCGGCATCTGGCTGGGTTCACGCCTGATGCACCGCACACCGGAACGCCTGGTGCGCTCCATCCTTTCCCTGTTGCTGGCCTGGGCTGGCACCAAACTTGTTTTGATCTGAAGACAACACCATGTACCAATACACCGAATTCGACAAACAGTTCGTGCGCGCCCGCGCTGCCCAACACCGCGACCAACTGGAACGCTACCAAGCCGGCCAACTCTCTGGCGATGAGTTCAAGCCCTTGCGCTTGCAAAACGGTTGGTATGTGCAGCGCTATGCGCCCATGTTGCGCGTGGCGGTGCCGTATGGCGAAATCTCTGCCCCGCAGTTGCAGGTGTTGGCCCAAATAGCCCGCGAATACGACACCCCCGAAGCCGCTTTGCTGGCCGATGCACAAGCCACACAAGACAAACTGCCCGGCCCGGCCCCCAAGTTGACCACCAACTATGGTCACTTTACGACCCGCCACAACGTGCAGTTCAACTGGATTCCGTTGTCCCGATCGGCCGACGTGATGGACCTGTTGGCTACCGTCAACCTGCACGGTATTCAGACCAGCGGCAACTGCATCCGCAACACCACCACCGACGAACTGGCGGGTGTGGCCGTGGACGAAGTGGTAGACCCCCGCCCCTATGCCGAGTTGATTCGCCAGTG
>CAMDXR010000302.1 GCA_945877725.1 Limnohabitans sp. Rim8 | reverse complement strand
GAACGGCTTGGGCTGCTCACCCGATATGGTGACGGGCGCTCGACGCGGTATTACCCCGCGATTGAAGACTGGGCCGAGGACGATGGCAAGGTGGCAAAAGCCAACGGCCAAGCTGACGGAGCCACTGATTGAGCGCCCAAGACCTAATCCCCACTGCATCTTGCGCTGTTCAAAATGAGTTACGCCATGTGCGTGCGCTTATGCAGCTTGAGCAAAAAGAAGACCAAGCGCAATTCAAGCTCAAAAATGCCAGTGCCAGCATCAAAGAGCGCCGTCGGCGTGGCCTGACCTGGTACCCCGTCACCATCACCCAAGAAGACATCGGTTTTGGTGGCAAGGTGGTGTTGGAGTTAGAGCGCCCGGCCATTCGGCAAGACCTGCATTTGTTTCAGGTGGGCAAAAACGCTTGCGTGTTTAGCAATGCACCCGGCTACTCAGGCCCAGACCGGCCCGTGCTGAGTGGCGTGGTGACCAGCGTGCGGCGCAACAAACTGCTTTTGGCCACCACCAAAGAAGCGCTGCCCGACTGGGTGCTGAATGGCAGCACCCCAAACGGCAGCACCTTAGGCATTGACCTGACTTTTGACGAGGTGAGCTATCGCGAAATGAACCAAGCCATGGCGGATGTCATGGGCGCACACGGCAACCGCTTGGCCGAACTGCGCGACGTGCTTCTGGGCGCACGGCAGGCCAGTTTTAGAGAGCACAAGGCCGACGATCTGTTTTACCCCAGCGCCCTCAACGACTCGCAGCAGGCGGCTATGCGCCATGTGATTGCGGCCCAAGACGTGGCCATCATCCACGGCCCACCCGGCACGGGCAAAACCACCACACTGGTGCAGACCATTTTGGAAACCGTCCGGCGAGAGCGGCGCGTGTTGGTGTGCGCGCCCTCCAATACCGCTGTGGACCTGCTGACCGAAAAGCTGGCCGAGCGCGGTGTCAACGTGATCCGCTTGGGCAACCCCAGCCGTGTGTCGGACCTGCTGTTTCAGCACACCCTGGATGCCGGGGTGATGGCCCACCCCAGCTACGCCAAGATGCACGCCATGCGCCAAACCGCCGACCAGCACCGAGACACTGCCAGCGAACTGGCCAAAGAAGGCGTCCGCAACTTTGGCTTTGAGGGGCGGCAACAGCGCCAATGGCTGAAGGAAGAAGCGCGCACGCTGCGCCAAGCCGCCGACGATTTAGAGCGCTTTATGACCGAGGACGTGCTCGAATCGGTGCAGGTGATCACCTGCACGCTGGTGGGCGCCAGCAACCGCCACATTCGTCACCTGAGCTTTGAGACGGTGTTTATCGACGAAGCCGCCCAGGCCCTGGAGCCGGGTTGCTGGATACCCATAGCCAAGGGCCAGCGCATTGTGCTGGCGGGCGACCACCACCAACTGCCGCCCACAGTGAAAAGTGAAAAAGCCGCCCACGAAGGCCTGCGCGAAACCCTGTTCGAAAAGTGCATTCAGCGGCAGCCCGAAACGGCACGCATGCTGACCACGCAATACCGCATGCACACGCAAATCATGGGGTTCAGCTCCGACAAGTTTTATGGCGGCCAACTGGTGCCGCACCCCAGCGTGCACCATGCGGGCTTGGAGGCTTATGACCTGCGTTTTGCGCCCGACCTGCCTGTGGAATTTATCGACACGGCGGGCTGCGGGTTTTTGGAAGGGGCCATTCCCGAAAGCCGATCCACCGCTAACCCCGACGAAGCCAACCTGCTGCTGCAGCGCCTGGCGCAATTGCTTGCGCCGTATGACGCAACTGAACACGATCAAGGCCCACTCACCATTGGCGTGATTGCGCCGTACCGCGCTCAAATTAATTATTTGAAAGACGCCATTGAAGACAGTGAAGTTCTGAATGGTTTGCTGCTGCAACGCCGGCTCAGCGTGGGCACCGTCGATTCGTTTCAGGGCCAAGAGCGCGACATCATTGCGATCTCTTTAACGCGCAGTAATCCGCAAGGCGAGATTGGCTTCTTGTCGGATATCCGCCGCATGAACGTGGGCATGACCCGGGCCCGGCGCAAGTTGCTGCTGGTAGGCGATTCGTCCACCCTTTGCAGCCATCCGTTTTTTGGGGAGTTGTTGAGGTATGTGAAGGGGGTGAGGGGCTACCGCATGGCTAATGAGATAGTCAACCCGATCTGAAGCAGTGAATAAGGGAGGGGCCTTGTTACTCAGCGAATACTTCTTGCAGTGTGGTCAGCGCAGCGCTCAATGTCTTTTTGGATACAGCGCCCAGCCGCTTGACTAATCGCACCTTGTCCACGGTCCGAAGCTGATCCAACACGATCAAGCCTTTGGTTCCAGCATGGGTGACAGGTACCCGAAACGGCGCGGTAAACCCCTTGGAGGTCATGGGCGCCACCATCACGGTTCGCAGGTTGTCATTCAACTCTGCCGGGGACAGTACGACGCAGGGCCGTGATTTCTTGATTTCGCTGCCCACGGTCGGGTCTAGGTTCACCAGCCAAATTTCGCCGCGCTTCACCAGCTCAGACCCTCATCTTCCGAGTTGCCGAACTCACCCATCAAAAGAGAATCTCCTCCATTGGCGGACAGGGCGGCAGCCGCTGCCGCCCAGCCAGCTCGAACGGACTTGGCGGGCTTTCGCAGAACAATGGCGCCGTTTTCTACTTCGATGATGGCGGTCGCCTGACCGTCCAGCCCAGCTTGGGCTAGAAACGGCTTAGGCAAAACCACGCCTTTGCTGTTCCCGATGCTCCTAATTGCAATTTCCATCCTGTAACTCCTGTTGCAACAATGTTATTACAGGTCAGGTGAACGGTCAAGACCAAAAAGTTAGAACAAGGTGCATTCTGCTGCTGACGTGAGAAGAGACCTTGACCTGGACGATTGAATACGCTTTTTGGGCCGCACGGTGGATTCTGGCGTTACCGGGTGGGCGATTGCAGGGTGATTTGTGACATTCAGGACGGCGCTTTGCGCGTCCTTGTGGTTCAGGTTGGCAACAGGCGTGAGTTTTACCGATAGGCCTATCATGGGCGCAAGGCTTGAGCCAAATCTCGCGGTCGATCAGTCGTGAGCGTCAAGGGGCGAGCCATGAAAACCACACCACGAAGCGCGATTGAAACTGCATTGAAACGCCTGGAGGCATCTAAGTGAAAAACCTAAAAGACCTGAAAGCCGAACTGCTGGCCAACCCCGCCGTTCGCCAAGCCTATGACGCACAAGCGCCTGAGTTTGAGCTGGCCTGCGAACTGATTGCGGCACGCACGCAACCGGGCTTGACGCAAGGCGAAGTGGCCGCACGCATGGGCACGACCCAAAGCGTGGTGGCACGCATCGAAAGTGGCAGGGGCACGCCATCTATGCGAACAGTCAAACGGTTTGCTAGCGCCGTGGGTGCGCGTGCCGTGGTGCGCATGGCGCCTTTGACGGCTGGATGAAGTTCGCGGATATTGCCGCGATTCGGTTCGTACGACCTAAATCGGTGCGCGCTTGCGCACTGTGCTTTTCGCCTTGGTGTTGGCGGTGCTATGCGCTTCAACGTATGAATCCAGTAGACGGCGGATCATGCGCTGGTATTGGGTCTGGTGCTTGGATGCCTCAGACTTGAAAAACTCCACGCTGCTCTTGCTCAGGGCCAAAGTGACTTTGACACCATCTTCCCGAAACGCCAGCTCGGCAGGTGACGGCAGAAAATCCGCGACCACTTCAACGTCGCCCATGGGCTCATCCGTGTAGACGATTTTCTTTTTCATAAATTGCCTTTCCTTTGCGCCAATATCCTGCCCCAATGATTCGAATGACTTTGCGCCTGTAGGTGAAGCACACCGTCAAGATACCGCCACCCGCTTTGCCGATGCAGTAAAAACGCTCTT
>CAMDXR010000301.1 GCA_945877725.1 Limnohabitans sp. Rim8 | reverse complement strand
ATTCAGGGCCTCGGCAATCGTGTCCAGACTTTCCTTGATGGCTTCGTCAATAAAGCCACAGGTGTTGACAATGACCAGGTCAGCGCCTTCAAAGGTCTTGGAGGTCTGATAACCCTCTGCGCTGAGTTGCGTGAGGATCAGCTCAGAGTCAGTCAAGGCTTTGGGGCAGCCCAAGCTGACAAAACCCACTTTAGGGGTCGGAAGGGGGGTCGTTGCGGTCAATTCACTCATCCCCGTATTGTCCCCGCAAAACATCGTCCTCTGGCGAGCACGGTCAACTTCAACCCCATCAAGCCTTAAAGCCCAAAACGCCCAGCATCTGTTCGGTGTTCTTTTGAATCTGTTTTTGCATTTGATCTTGCAACTGGGTCATGACATTCTGCGAGGGGTTGGTGAGCCCGGAAAACATGTTTTGCATCAATGGCGTCTGCCACTGCATGAATTGCGCCCAAACCTCTGGGCTCAGAGTAGGACTGGATTCGCCCAGCTTGCTTTGCCAATCCATGAAGGACTGAACATGGTTTTCTAAGTACGAGCCCATATGACCCTGCATGGCATGGCCATAAAAACGAATGATGTTGGACAAAACCGCCTCACTGAACATGGGCACGCCCGCGGTTTCTTCTTCAAGAATGATCTGTAGCAAAATCGAGCGTGTCAGGTCCTCGCCCGTTTTGGCATCCCGCACCACAAAGGCAGAGGCCGACATGACGAGTTTTTTGATCTCGGCCAAGGTCACATAGGTCGAGGTTTCGGTGTCGTACAAACGCCTGTTGGGGTATTTCTTGATGGTCCGTAGCGCCTCAGGAGCAGGTTTCTCTGCTGTTTTGGCTGGCTTGGCTGAGGGTTTGACGGACAAATAAAGCTCCTGATGGCAGACTGAAAATGGAAAATCTGCTGCAATGCAACATTCTAGGCACACACCCTGACCCTTTGAACCTTGGTTAACCCTGATCGGTCAATCAAGGCCATGCCCCTGCTTCAAGGCGTAATTTTCTGGGCCTCCACCCCGATTAACCCTTAATAACCTGCGAAAATAGAACACTATGTTTACCGGAATCATCACCGGCGTGGGGCGAATCGTCGCCATTCACGACCTGGGTCGCTCTTTACACCACGGCAAGCGCCTCACCATTGAGGCCCCCGCCGGGTACCTTGACGATGTCGGCTTGGGCGACAGCATCGCCTTGAATGGTGCGTGCATGACCGTGACCACCTTCAGCCCCGAAAACCGTCAATTCACCATCGATATCTCGGCGGAATCGCTGGACAAAACCAGCGGCTTGGACCAACAAGGCACCGTCAACCTCGAAAAAGCCCTTCGCGCTCATGACCGTTTGGGTGGACACATCGTGTCCGGCCATGTCGATGGTGTGGGTCAGATCAGCTACTTTGAGCAAATCGGGGAAAGCTGGGAGTTGCGTGTCATGGCCCCTCACGCCTTGGCCAAATACCTGGCCTACAAAGGCTCCATCACGGTCAACGGCGTCAGCCTCACGGTGAACCGTGTGGCCGATCAGGCCCAAGGCTGCGAAATCAGCATCAACTTGATTCCGCACACCGTAGAAAACACAGCCTTGGGACAGCTCAAAGCTGGCAGCCAAGTCAACCTCGAAATCGACACCGTGGCCCGCTATGTTGAGCGCATGCTCAGCCTGGAAGCCACTCAACAGGACAAGCCATGAACGCACCCGAACAACTCAGACCCGTGGCAATTTCGCCAGTTCAAGACATCGTGGCCGAAATGAAAGCCGGTCGGATGGTGATCTTGGTCGACGAAGAAGACCGCGAAAACGAGGGCGACTTGGTCTTGGCATCGGACCATGTCACACCCGAGGCCATCAACTTCATGGCCCGTTTTGGTCGGGGCCTGATTTGCCTGACCCTCACCCGCGAGCGCTGCGAATATTTAAAACTGCCCCCCATGGCGGCACGCAACGGTACGGTTTACAGCACCGCCTTTACCGTGTCCATTGAAGCGGCTGAAGGGGTGACCACCGGCATTTCTGCTGCAGACCGTGCCAAAACCGTGCAAGTGGCTGTGGCCCGAAACACCCAGGCAACAGATTTGGTTCAACCCGGACACATTTTTCCGCTGCAAGCCGTCGACGGCGGCGTGCTGATGCGCGCTGGCCACACCGAAGCCGGTTGTGACCTTGCGGCCATGTCGGGATGCAGCGCATCGTCGGTCATTTGCGAGATCATGAAAGACGACGGCACCATGGCCCGATTGCCTGATCTGCAGCTTTTTGCAGCAGAACACGGCCTGAAAATCGGCACCATTGCCGATTTGATCGAATACAGAAGCCGCAACGAAACCCTGGTCGAGCGAATCGGCACCCGCAGCCTGCAAACGGCGCATGGCGAATTCACCGCGCATGCCTTCCGTGACCAGCCCAGCCAAACCGTGCATTTGGCGCTGGTCAAAGGCGAATGGACTGAGGCCACCGAGCTTGCTGTGCGCGTGCACGAGCCGCTGTCGGTGCTCGATGCATTGGAAATCAACCGCTCCATGCACTCATGGAGTCTGGACGCCAGCCTGTCTTACATTAATAAACAAGGCTGTGGTGTGGCGGTTTTGCTCAACTGCGGAGAATCACCCGACCAGTTGCTGGCCCAATTTGAAGGACGGGCCCGTTCTGCCCAAGCCCCCGAGCGCGGCAAGATGGACTTGCGCACCTATGGCGTGGGGGCCCAAATACTGCGCGAGTGCGGCGTTCACAAAATGAAACTCATGGGTCAGCCCCGTCGCATGCCCAGCATGACCGGCTATGGCCTCGAAATCACCGGTTACATCCCCAAGGAATAAACATGCGCGACGCGAACAAAGGCCAGGCCGAAGAACTAGACGGTCAGTTTCTGCACATCGGCATTGTGCAAGCCCGCTTCAACGAAGACATCACCAACGCGCTGGCCAAAGCCTGCATCGAAGAACTGGAAGCTTTGGGCGTGACCAGCATTGACCACGTCATGGTGCCGGGCGCACTCGAAGTGCCTGTGGCCTTGCAAGCCATGGCCGAACGGGCCGAATACGATGCCTTGGTGGCACTGGGCTGCATCATCCGGGGTGAAACCTACCACTTTGAATTGGTGGCGAATGAGTCCGGGGCGGGCGTCAGCCGCGTCTCACTGGACTACAACTTGCCAATCGCGAATGCCATTCTGACCACAGAAAATCTGGAACAAGCCATTGCGCGCCAGACAGAAAAAGGTCGTGATGCTGCCCGCGTGGCCGTCGAAATGGCTTGCATCATGGACGATCTGAATGCCGACATGGCCGAGTGGGTCGACGACCCAGATGAAGAAGCTGAAGCTGAAGCAGAAAAGAACGCTCGATGAACGACCAGACCCAGACAAGTTCGACTGAAACGCCAGTGACAGAAAAGTCAACTGCCCCAGGCACCCGCAAGTCTTCGGCCAAACCTGCCCGCAGCCGCTCGCGAGAGTTCGCCCTGCAAGCCCTCTATCAACATATTGTGGGCCGCAACGAAGCGGCTGACATCGATGCCTTCACGCGCGATTTGTCGGGTTTTCACAAAGCCGACTCGGCCCACTATGACGCCCTGCTTTATGGTTGCACCGAGCAAGCCCAAGCGCTGGACGCCCTGATTGCACCCAAACTAGACCGTCAATTTGCCGAAATTTCGCCCATTGAACACGCCATCATGTGGATCGGCGTCTATGAAATGCAGCACTGCCTAGACGTGCCGTGGCGCGTGGTGTTGAACGAATGCATCGAACTGGCAAAAGACTTTGGTGGCACGGATGGTCACAAATATGTCAACGCCGTGCTGAATGGCCTCGCTCCTGAATTGCGCAGTGCAGAGGTGCAAGCCGACCGCCAGTCTGGCC
>CAMDXR010000300.1 GCA_945877725.1 Limnohabitans sp. Rim8 | reverse complement strand
GATGGCGTGCGCGAGGGCGACACCATCAGTCCGTTTTATGACTCGATGGTGGCCAAGCTGATCGTCCATGGCGACACGCGCGAGCAAGCCCTGGCCCGGCTTGACACCGCTTTGGCTCAAACCCACATCGTGGGCCTGAACACCAATGTTCAGTTTTTGCGCCATGTGGTGCGCTCATCGGCTTTTGCGCAGGCGCAGCTCGACACGGCCCTGATTCAGCGTGAGGCCTTGGTGCTGTTCAAGCAAGAAACCGTGGGTTTGCCTGCTGCAGTGGCTGCGGTGGTCGCGCACAGCCTGCACGCCGAAAAAGCCTTGCAGGGCTATGACCCTTTCAGTCAGCGCGATGGTTGGCAGTCGCACGGGGTTGCGCAGCGCCGCTTTGAGTTTGTGTGGCAAGAGCAGCCTTGCTCGGCCCGGCTGAACTATTTGCACGACGGTGCTTTGAGCCTTTCGCTGGAAGGCAATACCGGCATCAGCGATACCGCAAACAGTCCGTTGGCAGGCGTGTTGAGTTTCAGTGCCGATGGCGCGGGCTTATGGGTGCAGTGGGGCGATGCCCCCCGTTTGTTCAGTCAACTCGATTGGCAGGGTGAAACCGCGCACTTGTTCACACCCCAAGGTGCCACCCGCATTACCGTGCTCGATCCTCTGGCCCATGCCGGTGAAGCAGCGCAAGAGGCCGGCCGCCTGACCGCCCCCATGCCCGGCAAAGTGGTGTCATTTGCAGTTAAAGCGGGAGATGCGGTGAAGGCCGGGCAAGCCCTGGCGGTGATGGAGGCCATGAAAATGGAGCACACCATCCATGCCCCCAAAGATGGCGTGGTGGCCGAACTGCTTTATGCCCCGGGTGACCAAGTGGCCGATGGGGCCGAGCTGATCAAGTTGGCCGTGTGAGTTTTTGCTTTGTGTCGGTGTCCGGGGCAAATGCACGGGCATGGCCTTGCTGACAAAATCCAGCCATGAATATCACGCTTTTCTTTGATGGCCTCACCCCCGATGCTTGGGTACAGGGGGTGCAGCAGGCCTTACCCCAAGCCCATGTTTCGGTTTGGGTGCCCGGTGCCCCTCAGGCCGATCACGCCATTGTCTGGGCACCGCCGCAGCAATTCATCGACGAACAGGCCGGTCTTAAAACCCTGTTCAACATTGGTGCAGGGGTGGACGCCTTGCTTCAGCTCAAGTTGCCACCTTCCTTGAAAGTGGTGCGACTGGACGATGCGGGCATGTCGGTACAAATGGCCGAATTCGTTTGCCATGCAGTGATCCGGCATTTTCGTGAGCTGGACATCTACGACGCCGATGTCCAAACCGGACGTTGGTCTTACCGCAAACCCCGAAGCCGGGCCGACTTTTCTGTGGGGGTCATGGGCTTGGGCGTGTTGGGCGAGCGCGTAGCCAAAGCCTTGCAGGTGTTTGAGTTTCCGGTCAATGGCTTCAGCCGCAGCCCCAAAAGCTTGCCTGGCGTTCAGTGTTTCAGTGGCGTTCAAGGCTTGGCGGGTTTTCTGGCCGCTACCCGGGTATTGGTTAACCTCATGCCACTCACGCCCGAGACCGAAAACATGTTGAACCACACCACCCTCTCGCAGCTCCAACCGGGCGGCTACGTCATCAACGTGGCCCGTGGCAAGCACTTGGTCGATGAAGACCTGATCGCCTTGATCGACAGCGGTCACCTGGCTGGCGCAACCCTGGATGTGTTTCGCACCGAGCCGCTGCCCGCAGAGCATGCTTTTTGGAAGCATCCCAAAATTACCGTGACCCCGCACACCTCAGCCCGCACCTTGCGCGAAGAAAGCATTGCCCAGATCGTGGGCAAAATTCAGGCTTTACAGCGCGGTGAGTCGATTCAGGGGGTCGTGGACCCCGCGCGTGGTTATTGAACAGAAAGAACGATTTCATGACTTTTCCATCCCTCGTCAGAATCATCGACGTTGGCCCCCGTGATGGCTTGCAAAACGAAAAGCAACCCGTCCCTGCAGCCATCAAAATCGAACTGGTGCACCGCTTGCAGGCGGCCGGCTTGAAAGAAATCGAAGTCACCAGTTTTGTCAGCCCCAAATGGGTGCCGCAAATGGCCGACAACGCCGAAGTCATGGCGGGTATCCGACGTCAAGCCGATGTGCTTTATTCAGTCCTCACCCCCAACATGCAGGGTTTTCAGGCGGCGCTGGCCACACATCCCAATGAAATCGTCGTGTTTGGTGCTGCCAGTGAAGCTTTCAGCCAAAAGAACATCAATTGCTCCATAGCCGAGAGCATCGAACGCTTTGCTCCCGTGGTTCAGGCGGCGCTGGCGGCGGGTGTGGCGGTGCGAGGGGCCATGAGCTGCACCGTGGCTTGTCCTTATGAGGGCGATGTGTCTCCTGCGCAGGTGGGGTATTTGGCTGGTCTCATGAAGCAAATCGGCGTGCAGCGCGTGGATGTGGCCGACACCATTGGCGCGGGCACGCCCATCAAGGTTCAAAAGGCCATTGAGGCCACCTTGCAGCACTACGATGTGGCCCATATTTGCGGCCATTTTCACGACACTTATGGGCAAGCGCTGGCCAACACCATGGCCGCACTGCAAATGGGTGTCTGGAATTACCAGTCGTCGGTGGCGGGCCTGGGTGGCTGCCCTTACGCCAAGGGCGCAACCGGCAATGTGTCCACCGAAGACTTGGTGTACATGCTGCACGGCATGGGCATTGCAACAGGAATCGATCTCGATAAACTCATCGATGCAGGTGTCTTCATCAGCGAAGCGCTCGGCCGCAAACCCAACTCCCGTGTGGCGACCGCCCTGCTCAACAAACGTCAAGGCTGAACATGTGTGGTTCCGAACTCAAAACCCTGCCTGAAGGCGTGCAGCGTGTCTCGTTTGCGTTGCAAGAAGCCGGGCATCCGCATGCCCCGGTCATGCTCAACGAGGCTGCCCGCACGGCGCAAGAAGCCGCCGATGGGCTGGGCGTGCAACTGGGCCAGATCGCCAAGAGCGTGATTTTCAAGCGCAAAGAAGATGGCGCAGCCGTGTTGGTGGTCACCTCAGGCGACCGGCGGGTGGATGAGAAAAAAGTGTCTGCGCTGGTGGGCAAAGTCGGTCGTGCCGATGCCGATTTTGTCAAGGCGCAGACCGGTTTCACCATTGGTGGCGTGTCACCCGTGGCCCACTTGAACCCCTCTGTCACCTTGCTCGACCAAGACTTATGGCGATTTGAGGTGGTCTGGGCCGCTGCCGGGCATCCGCATGGTGTGTTTCAGTTGCAGCCCGAAGACCTCAAACGCTTGACAGGTGCGCCGGTGGCCGATGTGGTGCAAGCCCTGCTTGAGGCCGGAATATGAGCGAACATTACTGGAAAAAACTCAGCGAATCCGCGCAGCGGGTACTGGCCCAGCCGGTGCCCCCTGAGCCCAATTCGATACCCTCGCCCTGTGTCTCGCTGTGTTTGATGCACCCCGATGCAGGCTGGTGCGATGGCTGCCTGCGGACCTTGCCCGAGATTGGGGGCTGGAGCCGCGCCAGTGACGAAGAAAAACGTTTGGTGTGGACGCAAATACCTGAACGTCTGCGCCAACGCCGAGCCTTGGACCGCTGATTTGATCTTTAGCAAGTGGCATACACCCCATGAAAACCATTCACTTTTACTTGGACTTTATCTCGCCTTACGCTTGGTTAGCGTTTGATGCCCTGCCCAAGGCCCTACAGGGCATCAGCTACCAGGTGGTGCACAAGCCGGTGGTGTTTGGGGCCATGCTCAAGCACCACGGGCAAATGGGGCCGGCAGAGATACCAGCCAAGCGTGATTGGACCTACCGCCAAGTTCAGTGGCTGGCACGCGCACAGGGAACCCCCTTGCAATTACCAGCCAGTCACCCCTTTAATTCGCTCGCGTTGCTGCGCTTGGCCACCG
>CAMDXR010000299.1 GCA_945877725.1 Limnohabitans sp. Rim8 | reverse complement strand
GGTTTAAAGGGCCCTGTAGCGCAAATTACGTTCGGAAAACTGGTGCTGCACCCACTGGCCATGTGGGCTGTGTTGACTTGGGTGGTGCCCATTGACGACCCGGCTTTGCGAACTGCAGCCTTGCTGACGGGGGCTTTGCCCATGCTGGGCATTTACACCATCTTGAGCCAGCGCCATGGGCATGGCACCGTCAGCGCTGCCGCTTTGCTGGTGACCACGGTGTTGTCATTTTTTACTTTGAGCGCGGTGCTGTTTGTTTTGAAATTGCAGGCTTGAGGGTTTGGGCCTGAGATCTTGGCCTTATCGTTTCGTCGTCAAGACGATTTATTGTGGCGTCAGCCATTGCCCGGCCAGCTCGATAATCAGCGCCAAAGTGGCCTGTTGGGTCAGCGTGGTGGGTCGCAATGAGCTGACGGCGGTGGTCAGCTGGATCGTCATGGCTTGCTGTCCCAACTGTCTGATTGAATAAGCCGATGGGCGCACCGAGCGCATCACGGCGTTGCGCGACAAGATGGCATAACCCGCACCGTCGGCCACCAAATCCAGGATGGCACTCACCCCGTCAATTTCCAAGGCGATTTGGGGGCGGCAACCAATGGCGGCCATCTCAGATTCCACCAGCATCCTAATAGCGTTAGGCCGGGTCGGTATGACCAAGGGCAGCGCAGAGACTTCTTGCAAGCTGATGGGGGAGGGGGGCGGGTCTTCTTGCAGCCCGGGGGGGCGCGGCTGCACCAGCAACAATTCTTCTTTTACCAGGGGGGTGTGCTCGATGCCTGGAACCTGGCTGGGGTTGTAGAGCACGGCAATGTCGAGACGGCCGTTTTGCAGGTTTTCTTGCATGGCACTGGACAGCCCCTCGCTGATGGACAGCTGGGCCTCGGGCATTTTCAGTCGAAACGCCCGAGTTAAAGGCACCGTCAGCACTCGCGCCACGCTGGGGGGTAAACCCAGCGCCACCCGGCCCGACAGACCGCTGCGCACTCGGCCAAGTTCTTCGCGAGCCCGTTCAACTTGGTGCAATATGCCGCGGCCGTGCTCCATCAACAGTTGCCCCGCTTGGGTGGGGGTGGCCCCTCGGCCGTTGCGAACCAACAGGTTTTGCCGCAACTCCACTTCCAGCAGTCGCACTTGGCGGCTGAGTGCGGGTTGGGCTATGTTCAGGGCTTGTGCGGCACGGGTGAAGCTGCCCAATTCGGCCACGCGAACAAAGTATTCAAGCTGTTTGAGGTCCATGGAGGGCTCCCGAGTTGCCTTAAGAATGGGTATATTTTGTCATAGCTGGGGACTGGTTATGCAATATTGTTCTAGCTGGTAGTTGGCTGTGGGACAGGGTAAGGCGCAGCCTTGCCTGCACAATTCAGCTCAGTTATTTGTCTTTTCAGGAACTCGGACATGAGCCAAACCCAACCTTTGATCATTGATGTGCACGGCCATTACACGACCGCCCCCAAAGCACTCGAAGAGTGGCGCAATCGCCAAATTGCAGGCATCAAGGACCCGGCGTCCATGCCCAAAGTGTCCGAGCTGAAAATCAGCGACGACGAATTGCGCGAGACCATTGAGGCGAACCAATTGGCCAAGATGAAAGAACGGGGCAGTGACCTGACGATTTTTAGCCCCCGTGCCAGCTTCATGGCGCACCACATTGGCGACTTCAACGTGTCATCAACCTGGGCAGCCATTTGCAACGAACTTTGCTATCGGGTGGCGCAATTGTTCCCCGACCACTTTGTGCCTGCAGCCATGCTGCCCCAGTCGCCCGGAGTGGACCCTGCCACCTGCATTCCTGAACTGGTGAAATGCGTTGAGCAATACGGCAATGTGGGCATCAACCTGAACCCGGACCCCTCGGGCGGCCACTGGACATCGCCGCCCTTGAGCGACAAAGCTTGGTACCCCATTTACGAAAAAATGGTCGAGTACGACATTCCCGCCATGATCCATGTCAGCACCAGTTGCAACAACTGCTTTCACACCACGGGTGCGCATTACCTGAACGCCGACACCACCGCATTCATGCAATGCCTGACCAGTGATTTGTTCAAGGATTTCCCAACGCTTAAATTCTTAATTCCGCATGGCGGCGGTGCTGTGCCCTACCACTGGGGCCGCTTCCGGGGCTTGGCGCAAGAGCTGAAAAAGCCCTTGCTGCAAGACCATTTGCTGAACAACATCTTCTTTGACACCTGCGTGTACCACCAGCCCGGCATTGATTTGCTGACCCGCGTGATCCCCGTTAAAAACATTTTGTTTGCCTCTGAAATGATTGGTGCGGTGCGCGGCATCGACCCTGAAACCGGCCATTACTTTGACGACACCAAGCGCTATGTCCAGGCCACCGCTAACCTGAACGACGAAGAGCGCTACATGGTCTACGAAGGCAATGCCCGCCGCGTGTTCAAGCGCCTAGACAACCAACTGAAAGCCAAAGGCCTGTGACCTCATTGAGGTCATGCTGAGGTCATGCCGGACTTTGAAACTTATTTGAACCAGGAGAAAACCATGTACGAACTCGGCGTTGTTTACCGCAACATCACCCGCGCTGACCGCGCAGCGGCCGACGGTTTAGCTGCTTTGGGCTCTGCCACCGTGCACGAAGCCATGGGCCGCGTGGGTTTGCTAAAGCCCTATATGCGCCCAATTTACCCAGGGGTTCAGGTGTCCGGAACAGCCGTGACGGTGTTGCTGCACCCCGGGGACAACTGGATGATGCATGTGGTCGCAGAACAGATTCAGCCAGGCGATATTGTGGTTGCAGCCATCACTGCCGAGTGCACCGACGGCTATTTTGGCGACCTGCTGGCCACTTCGTTTCAAGCCCGGGGGGCGCGCGCGTTGGTGATCGATGCGGGTGTGCGGGATGTCAAAGAGCTGCAAAAAATGAATTTCCCGGTTTGGAGCAAAGCCATTTCCAGCAAAGGCACCATCAAGGCGACTTTGGGCTCGGTCAACGTGCCAGTGGTTTGCGCTGGCATGCTCGTACAGCCCGGCGATGTGATCGTGGCCGATGACGATGGTGTGGTCTGCGTGCCTGCCCATCTGGCCGTTCAAACTTTGGCCGCCGCCCAAAAACGCGAAAGCTTTGAAGGTGAAAAGCGGGCTAAATTGGCGTCAGGCATTTTGGGCTTGGACATGTACAAAATGCGCGAACCTCTGGCAGCAGCCGGTTTGAAATACATCGACTGATTGAGAAAAAAATGACAAAAGCCACGACCGGAAACTTCACCAAAACCGCAGGCTGGATGGACTGGTACGACGGACCCAGCCAACCCCGATTCAAGCTGCCCGCAGGCGCTGTCGATGCCCATTGCCATGTCTTTGGCCCGGGTGCCGAATTTCCCTACGCCCCCGAACGCAAATACACCCCGTGCGATGCGTCCAAGCAGCAGTTGTTTGCGCTGCGTGACCACCTGGGTTTTGCGCGCAATGTGGTGGTGCAAGCCACCTGCCACGGCGCTGACAACCGCGCCATGGTCGATGCGCTGGTCAATTCCAACGGCAAGGCGCGTGGTGTGGCCACCGTCAAACGCGGCGTGACCGATGCCGAAATCCAGGCCATGCACGATGCGGGTGTTCGCGGTGTACGCTTCAATTTTGTCAAACGCTTGGTGGACTTCACCCCCAAAGACGAATTGTTGGAGATTGCCAGTCGCATTGCCAAATGGGGCTGGCATGTGGTCATTTACTTTGAAGCCGTGGACTTGCCCGAGTTGTGGGACTTTTTTACAGCCCTGCCTACCACGGTGGTGGTGGACCACATGGGCCGTCCAGATGTGTCTCTGCCAGTAGATGGGCCGCAGTTTGCGTTGTTCGAAAAGTTCATGCGCGAGCACACCAATGTTTGGAGCAAAGTGTCGTGCCCCGAGCGTTTGTCGGTCACGGGCCCCAAGGCATTGCAAGGTCAGCAAAACGCTTACCAAGA
>CAMDXR010000298.1 GCA_945877725.1 Limnohabitans sp. Rim8 | reverse complement strand
CGACTCGGGCACCAGATCTCGCGGGTTGTTCAGATGAATACGATGCCATTCATCGCTGTAGCGTCCCCCCACGCGGGCCAGGTCGGGCCCGGTACGCTTGGAGCCCCATTGGAAGGGGTGGTCGTAGACAAATTCGCCCGCTACAGAGTAAGAACCGTAGCGAAGTGTCTCGGCACGAAACGGACGGATCATTTGCGAGTGGCAGTTGTAGCAACCCTCGCGCACATAAACATCGCGCCCAATGACTTGCAAGGCCGTGTAAGGCTTGAGGCCCTCTATCGGCTGCGTCGTCGACTTCTGGAAGAACAAAGGCACGATCTCGACCATGCCGCCAAACAGCAGCACGATGAGGATCAGCACGATCATCAGAAAGTTGTTGGTCTCGATTTTTTCGTGCGAGAGACCGCCCGATTTTTGGTTTTCAGCCATTTTTTATTCTCCTCAGGCGTGTGCTGCCAGCACGGGGATCTGAACTTCGATCGAGCGACCATGCGTCGCGGTCTTGACGGTGTTCCAGAGCATCACCAACATGCCGCCCAAGTAAAGCAAGCCCCCCAGCAAACGCAACACATAGAAGGGGTAAGTGGCTTTCACGGATTCGACGAAGGTGTAGGTCAGCGTGCCATCGGCATTGACAGCGCGCCACATCAGGCCCTGCATCACGCCGGCAATCCACATAGCCGCGATGTAGATCACGATACCGATGGTGGCCGTCCAGAAATGCAGCTCAATGGCTTTGACGCTGTACATCTTTTTCTGACCAAACAAGCGGGGAATCAGGTAATACATGGAGCCCATGGTCACCAAGCCCACCCAGCCCAGGGCCCCTGAGTGCACATGGCCCACAGTCCAATCGGTGTAATGCGACAAAGCGTTGACGGTCTTGATGGACATCATGGGACCTTCGAAGGTCGACATGCCATAGAACGAGAGGGAAACGATCAAGAAACGCAGAATTGGATCGTCGCGCAGTTTGTGCCAGGCACCCGACAAAGTCATGATGCCGTTGATCATGCCGCCCCAGCTGGGGGCCAGCAAAATCAGCGAGAAGACCATGCCAATAGACTGCGTCCAGTCTGGCAACGCGGTGTAGTGCAGGTGGTGGGGGCCTGCCCACATGTAGGTAAAGATGAGCGCCCAAAAGTGGACGATCGACAAACGGTAGGAGTAAACAGGCCGCTCAGCTTGCTTGGGAATGAAGTAATACATCATGCCCAGAAAGCCTGCCGTGAGGAAGAAGCCCACCGCGTTGTGGCCATACCACCACTGCACCATGGCGTCTTGCACCCCGGCGTAGGCTGAATAAGACTTCATCCAGCCCACCGGCAATGCGGCACTGTTGACCAAATGCAACAAGGCCACAGCGATGATGAAGGCGCCAAAGAACCAATTGGCCACATAGATATGTCGCACCTTGCGGGTGCCCACCGTGCCAAAGAAAACAACAGCGAATGACACCCAGACCAAGGTGATCAAAATATCAATGGGCCACTCCAACTCGGCGTACTCTTTGCCACTGGTGTAACCCAACGGCAAGCTAATGGCCGCCAGCACAATGACCAGTTGCCAACCCCAAAAGGTAAAAGCCGCCAATTTATCGTTGAACAAGCGCACACCGCAGGTGCGCTGAACCACGTAATAAGCAGAGGCGAAAAGCCCGCAACCGCCAAAAGCAAAAATCACCGCATTGGTGTGCAATGGTCGCAAGCGGCCATAACTCAGCCACGGAATGCCCAGATTCAATTCGGGCCAGGCCAGTTGGGCCGCAATGATCACGCCGACCAGCATGCCCACCACACCCCAAACCACCGTCATGATGGCGAACTGCCTGACAACGGTATCGTTGTAAGTCGTTGCCTGCACATTGGTAAATTTCATTTCTACCTCTTCTTTTTAGATGACTTAAAGATTCTGCGGGTATATATCGCTTGGCCTCTTGATCGAAATCAATCGTTGCGCAAAATGCGCTCACCCTCGGCCTCGATGTCTTCAAATTGACCGCGATGGATGGCCCACCAAAGCCCGGCCAAGATGAAAAACACCAACGCAACCGACAGCGGTATCAGTAAGTACAAAATGTCCATGGTGTTTCTTTCAGGCTTGCGGCAAGCGGCGGTGCATGGTGGGGTCTGTGGATTTGGCCAATCGCATGGCGTTCAAGACCACCACCAACGAACTCGTGGCCATGCCCAAGCCAGCGGCCCAGGCAGGCAACCAACCCAACAGGGCCAGGGGCACGCACGCGGCGTTGTAGGCCGCAGCCCAAATCAGGTTTTGTTTGACGATGCGCAGCGTCTGCCGACTGCGCAACACCGTGGCCAGCAACATGTCCAGTTGGCTGCCCATCAAGACAAAGTCGGCCTTGGACTGGGCCAAAGGCACCGCCTGACCCAAGGCAAAGGACACATCGGCCCCCGCCAGCACTGGGCCATCGTTCAAGCCATCACCCACCATGGCCACTCGGTGACCGTTGGCCTGCAATTGTTGAAGGGCTTTTAATTTGTCTTGCGGGCTGCAAGCGCCTTGTGCATCGGCAATGCCCACCCGCTCGGCCACCTGGCTCACGGCGGCCTGGCTGTCGCCAGACAAAACCTTCAAGGTGAAGCCAGCATTCTTCAGGGCGCACACCACCTGAGAGGCTTCAGGACGGACTTCTTCGGTCAGCTCAAAAGTGGCCATCCAACCCAGATCGTCCGCCAGACTGACCTGCAAATGATGGCTCTTGAATGGGGGCGAATCGCAAAACACCGAAGAGCCCAAACGCAGGTTCAGCCAAGCACCATCGGGCAACTGCAATTGCCCGCGAACCCCCTGCCCGGCTTGCTCGGACAATTGCTGCGCATTCAAGGCTTCCAGTGCGGCCCCTTGAATCACTGTTTTGGCTTGCGCTCGTGCCTCCGCCCACAAGGCCCGGGAAGCAGGATGCAAAGAATGGCGAGCCAAACTCGATGCCCAGGCCAGGGCCTGTTCGGCCGAAACACCAGCCCGCGTATGGGTCTGTGACAACTGAAAGGCGTCTCGCGTCAAAGTGCCGGTTTTGTCAAAAATAAAGGTGTCAATGCCCGCCAATTGCTGCAAAGCACTGAGCTTGCGCACCAACACGCCACCCCGGGCCAGCGCCCCAGCTGTGGCCAGCATGGCAGCGGGGGTGGCCAAAGACAAAGCACAAGGGCACGTCACGATCAGCACCGAAACCGCCACCATCAGGGCGTGCGCCGGGTCGGTAGGCCACCAAAAAACAGCCGAAGCCAAAGAGGCGATCAGCACAAAAATCAAAAAGGGTTTGGCCCACCGGTCTACCCACAAAGCCAGGTCGGGCTTGGAGATGGCGGCACTTTCCATCAACGACACGATTTGGGCATACCGTGTGGCGGCACCAACTTGTTCAATTTGCACTTCAAGGGGGCCGCTCAGGTTGTGGCTACCCGCAATGACGCGGTCGCCAGTTTGACGTGCCAGCGGCAATGACTCCCCCGTGAGCAAAGCTTCATCTACTTGGGAACGGCCGGACACCACCCGGCCATCGCCCGCAAAGGCTTCGCCGGGCATGACCTGGATCACATCGCCTACGGCCAAACGCCGAATCGAGATCAGCGCCCAACGCCCGTCGGTCTGGCGCAGGCGAACGCTGTCGGGCAAACGGTTCAGCACGGCCTCTAAGGCCCCCGCCGTGCGGTCGCGCAAGCGCTGCTCCAGCCATCGACCCATGAGCAGGAAAAACACAAACATGGTGAAAGAGTCGAAATAGACTTCGGCACCAAAAGGCCCCGCTGGCTCAAAAGTGCCCAAACTGCTGACGGCAAAAGTCACCCCCATGCCCAATGCCACAGGCAAATCCATGCTGATCTGGCGCTCACGTAAATCCCGCCAAGCATTGCCAAAGAACGGTGCACACGAGAAAAAAAGCACGGGCAAGGACAACACCCAAGAGGCCC
>CAMDXR010000297.1 GCA_945877725.1 Limnohabitans sp. Rim8 | reverse complement strand
GCGCTCGCGCAAGGCATCCAACTCCTGCATGCTCATGTAACAGGGATAGACGTGCCCTGCCGCCTGCAAATCGGCCAACACGGCTTTGTAGCGGTCCATGCGCTGCATTTGATAGAACGGGCCCTCGTCATTGTCGAGGCCTAACCAAGCCATGCCTTCAATGATCACGTCAACCGAGGCCTGGGTCGAGCGGTCGAGGTCGGTGTCTTCAATGCGCAAAATAAAGTCACCGCCCGAGGCGCGTGCAAAGGCCCAGGGGTAAAGGGCCGAGCGAATGTTGCCGAGGTGAATAAAACCAGTAGGTGAAGGCGCGAAACGGGTGCGAGTGTGGGTCATATCAGAGGGTATCCAGCCCACGAGAGAGGTCGTTTTGTACATCTTGCGGGTATTCGAGGCCCACAGCCACACGAATCAAGCCCTGGCCAATGCCTGCCTCTTGGCGTTGAGCCTCGGTCAATCGGCCATGCGAGGTGCTGGCCGGATGGGCGACCATGGTCTTGGTGTCCCCCAAGTTGGTGGCCAGGGACAACATTTGCATCTGGTTCATCACATGGAAAGCCCGTGCGCGAGATTCTTCGAGATCCTTGGCTTTCACATCAAATGACAGCACCGCACCGCCTAGCCCCGACATCTGCCGCATCGCCAAATCGTGCTGGGGGTGGCTGGGCAAGCCAGGATAGTGGACACGGGCTACGGCCGGGTGTTTTTCAAGCCACTCGGCCAATATTTGCGCGCGGGCCGTCTGGGCGCGCATGCGCAAGTCCAGCGTTTCAAGGCCTTTCAGGACCACCCAAGCGTTAAAGGGTGCCAAGGTCATACCGCCACTTTTGAGTACCGGCAAAAACTTCTCGGTGATCATTTGGTCAGAGGCGCAAAGCGCCCCCGCCATGACCCGGCCTTGACCATCCAAGTATTTGGTACCCGAGTGCATGATGATGTCGGCGCCCATGGCCACGGGGCGCTGCAAGGCTGGCGTGGCAAAGCAGTTGTCCACCGCGAACAGGGCCCCGGCGTTGTGCGCCATATCGGCCAAGGCTTGAATGTCACACACCTCGGTGAGCGGGTTGGTGGGTGTTTCGGCAAACAGCAAACGGGTATTGGGGCGAATGGCGGCTTGCCAGGCTTGCAAATCAGTCTGCGACACGAAGCTGGACTCGACACCGAACTTGGCCAAGTCGGACCCAATCAGCTTGATGGTTGAACCAAACATGGAACGGGAACACAGCACATGGTCACCCGCCTTGAGCAATCCCATGCACATCATGAGGATGGCTGACATGCCAGAGGCGGTGCCCATGGCGGCCTCGGTTCCCTCCATGGCCGCTAGGCGCATTTCCATGCTGCTGACTGTAGGGTTGCCATAACGGCCGTAGGTGTAGCCTTCTTCGTCTCCGGCAAACCTGCGGGCTGCAGCTTCGGCGGTAGGCTGAACGTAGCCACTGGTCAGGTACAGAGCTTCTGAGTTTTCACCATATTGGCTGCGTTCAACAGCTGCACGAACCGCCAGGGTTTCAATGTGCAAGTCGTCCAGTTTGGATTGTCCGGTCATGGCAGGGCCTTATACGGTGGCGTTGGGCAAAGCCAGACGCGAATGGTCATCGTCACCCTCCACCACTTGGAGTCGGGTTTCGTTCAAACGGTTAATGTCTTCCGCCGAGATATCGCCAGTGACATAAATGCCGTCAAAACAAGAGGCGTCAAAATCAGACAAGGCCCCTGCTGCGTTGTGACGGGCTTGTGCCACGGCTGTTTTCATGGCGTCGACATCTTGATAAATGAGGGCATCGCAGCCGATGATTTCCCGAATTTCATCAATGCTGCGGCCATGCGCCACCAACTCTTCTTTGGTTGGCATGTCGATGCCGTACACATTGGGGAAGCGCACGGGTGGGGCCGCGCTGGCCATGTAAACCTTGCGCGCGCCGGCATCGCGGGCCATTTGAACAATCTCGCGACTGGTGGTGCCGCGCACGATGGAATCGTCCACCAGCAACACGTTGCGCCCTTTGAACTCGCTGGCAATCACGTTGAGTTTTTGACGCACCGACTTCTTTCGCACCGCCTGACCCGGCATGATGAAAGTACGGCCCACGTAGCGGTTTTTCACAAAACCTTCGCGGTACGGCAAACCCAGCAACTGGGCCAATTGGGCTGCGCTCGGGCGACTGGACTCAGGGATCGGAATCACCACATCAATTTCGTTTGGCGGTACCGTGGAGATGACGCGTTTGGCCAAGGTTTCACCCAGATTCAAACGCGCTTGGTAGACCGAGATGCCGTCCATCGTCGAGTCGGGGCGAGCCAGATAAACGTATTCAAAAATGCAGGGGCTCAGTTGCGCCGCTTCGGCGCATTGCTGGGCATGCATTTGCCCTTCCAAATCAATGTAAATGGCTTCGCCGGGTTGAACATCGCGCACGAACCGGTGCGATGTCCCCTCTAGGGCCACGGATTCACTGGCCAGCATCCAGGTCCCGTCTTGGCTTTGCCCGATGCACATGGGGCGAATCCCAAACGGGTCGCGAAAGGCCAACAAACCGTGACCCGCCACCATGGCGATCACCGCATAGGAACCTTTCACGCGGCGGTGTACGCCCTGCACTGCGGCAAACACGTCGCGCGTCGCCAAGGGCAAGCCCCGTGTGGTTTTTTCCAATTCATGCGCCAACACATTCAGCAAAACCTCGGAGTCGCTTTCGGTATTGATGTGTCGGTGATCGGTGGAGAACAACTCGGATTTCAGGGCGTGGGCATTGGTCAAATTGCCGTTGTGTACCAAAACCAATCCAAACGGGGCATTCACATAAAAAGGCTGCGCCTCTTCATCGCTGAAAGCGTTGCCCGCAGTGGGGTACCGAACTTGCCCCAGCCCGCAGTTTCCCGGCAAGCTGCGCATGTTGCGGGTGCGAAAAACATCGCGCACCATGCCCTTGGCCTTGTGCATGAAAAACTTTCGGTCCAACTGCGTCACGATGCCCGCCGCATCTTGCCCCCTGTGCTGCAGCAGCAACAAGGCGTCGTAGATCAACTGGTTGACCGGTGCGCTGCTGACAGCGCCGACAATTCCACACATACTTTTTTTCCGTCCACAAAAATCAAATGACTCTGAAAATTCAGGGCAAATAGGTCACAAAGCTTGGGGGCAACAACGGCTTCAGCCCGTTGAGCATCAGCTCCAACCAAACAGGGCCTTGCGCAGACGACCACCAGTCGTCACGAGAAAGACCCGTCAACTGCAACACCACGGTCAAGGCCAACAGCAGCACCACACCCCGCGCCAAACCAAAAAAACCACCCAAAGTGCGATCTACCGGACGCAAACCCACGGTTTCAACCAGTTTTTTGATGAGCCAGGACACCAAACCTGCCGCAAAGACAGTGAGCACAAAAACCAAGGTGAAAGCCACTGCGTATTGCAATGAATCAGAAGCGCCCTTCATCCAAGGCAGCCAGCCCACCACATCGGGTGCCCACCATTGCGCCACCACAAAAGCCGCCACCCATCCCGCTAGGGACAAAACTTCGTAAACCAAGCCACGCCACAACCCAACCACCATGGAGGCCAGCAAGACCCCCAATAAAATCCAGTCGGTGAGGGTAACCGCCATTTCAGAGCGTCAAGAGGGCTGCTGACAAATTGAGCTTGCGAATTCGGGCGGCCACTTTGTCCGCTTCCTCTCGCGTTTCAAAGGGCCCCACGCGTACACGGGTTGTGCTTTTGCCCTCTTTGCCTTCTACCACTTGGGTATAGGTTTTCAAACCGGCCTGCTCCAACTTGCTTCTGACATCGCGGACTTTTGCCGCATCGGTAAAGGCCCCTACTTGGATGACCACACGGCCAGCAGTTGCTTTTTCAGGCTTGCCATCGAGCAGCGCTTGGGCTTTTTCGCCATTGTCTTTGGCGGTGCTTGCGGGCGTTGGCTTTTCAGCTTTTACAGGGGCTGCTGGCTTGATTTCTTCTTT
>CAMDXR010000296.1 GCA_945877725.1 Limnohabitans sp. Rim8 | reverse complement strand
TGCGGGTTAATCAGAAAAGTGACCGACATCCGATCGGGAGCCACCTGTATGTCTGAAGCCAGTAAACCATAGGCGGTTGTGGGTTCGTCCATGTTGCCCACCAACAAGGTGTCAAACATCATGGCCAACATGGCTGGCGGCGCACTCCCTTTGAGGGTAAAGGGGTTGTATTTGTCAAAGTTGGACTGTCGGGTGGGCGGCACCAAAACGATCCCCCCGCCTTTGGGTGCTGCCGGGTTGACATAGGAAAAGTGGCTAAAACCTGTGGGGTAACGGATGTCACCAAATTGGGCATACGCATGAGCGGCCCAAACTTTGCCCCAAGGCAAAAGCGAGAGGGCCAGCAAGCAAGTTGTCCAATAAAGGAAGAGGGGGCGACGCATGCGACAATTCTGCACACATTTTCCAGGAGTTGAAGAGATGAATACAAAAACAGGATTTTTGTCGGGTAAAAAATTGTTGATTACCGGCGTTTTGTCCAACCGTTCTATTGCTTATGGCATCGCCAAGGCCTGCCACGCCCAAGGCGCAGAGCTCGCATTCAGCTACGTGGGAGAGCGATTCAAGGACCGTATCACCGATTTTGCTGCCGATTTTGACTCGAACCTGATCTTTGACTGCGATGTTGGCAGTGATGAGCAGATCGAGAAAATGTTCACCGATCTGTCAGCCACCTGGCCCAAAATCGATGGCTTTGTGCATGCCATCGGCTATGCACCACGCGAAGCCATCGCCGGTGATTTTCTGGAAGGCTTGTCTCGAGAAGGCTTCAAAATTGCCCACGACATCAGCGCCTACAGCTTCCCGGCCATGGCCAAAGCGGCCCTGCCCTACCTGAATGACAAAGCGGCCATATTGACACTGACTTACCTAGGGGCTATCCGAACGGTCCCGAACTACAACACCATGGGGCTGGCCAAAGCCAGTTTGGAAGCATCGGTGCGGTATTTGGCTGAATCGCTGGGAAGCCAAAAAAGGGGCTTGCGCGCTAACGGTATCTCAGCAGGACCCATCAAAACGCTCGCCGCCAGCGGCATCAAGGGCTTTGGCAAAATTTTGTCTGTGGTGGCTGAGGCTTCACCCATTCGACGCAACGTGTCAATCGAAGACGTCGGCAATGTGGCGGCGTTTCTGCTGAGCGATCTGGCAGCCGGTGTCACGGCCGAAATCACCTATGTGGATGGTGGTTTCAGTCAAGTTGTCGGTGGCATTGCAGAGCCTGCGGCAGAATAAAAGCAGACCAAAACAAAAAAGCGGCCCAAGCCGCTTTTTTGATTGGGGTCACTTAAACCGACTCAAACCTTCACGCAATCCGCAAAGTAACGCTTCTTGCCGTCATCGTTTTTGATCTCCACCAAGCCGTGAATATCGGTCTCAAAACCTGGGCACTGCTCGTTAAATTCACGCGCAAACTTGAGGTAATCCACAATTTTCTTGTTGAAGACCTCACCCGGAATCAACAACGGGATACCGGGTGGATAAGGCGTGACCAGTCCCACGGTAATGCGGCCTTCGAGGTGATCAATTTCAACCCTTTCAGTTTTACGCTGCGCAATGTGCGCATACGCATCCGATGGCCGCATGGCCGGGGCCAGATCTGACAAATACATGTCTGTGGTGAGGCGTGCAATGTCATATCTGGCATACATCTCATGGATGTGCTGGCACAAATCACGCAGGCCCATGCGTTCATAACGCGGAAACTTCTGGCAGAACTCCGGCATGATTTTCCACATGGGCTGGTTTTTAGCGTATTCGTCCTTGAACTGCTGCAATGCAGTCAACAAGGTGTTCCAGCGGCCCTTGGTGATGCCAATCGTGAACATGATGAAGAAGCTGTAGAGGCCAGTTTTCTCGACTACCACACCATGCTCGGTTAAAAACTTGCTGACGATGGAGGCCGGGATGCCGGTCTTGTCAAACTTGCCATCCAAATCGAGTCCGGGCGTCACGATGGTCGATTTGATGGGGTCCAGCATGTTGAAGCCATCGGCCAATTGCTGCCCAAATCCATGCCATTTGCTGGTTTTTTTGCGTGGATCATTGCGCAAAATCCAGTCATCCGCACGGCCAATCCCCTCGTCTGCAAACTTCTCTGGTCCCCAGACTTTGAACCACCAGTCTTTGCCGTACTCTTCGTCCACTTTGCGCATGGCGCGGCGGAAATCAAGGGCTTCGGCAATGCTTTCTTCAACCAAAGCAGTGCCACCGGGGGGCTCCATCATGGCGGCGGCAACGTCGCAACTGGCAATGATGCTGTACTGCGGCGATGTCGAGGTGTGCATCAAATACGCCTCGTTGAACAAAGGACGGTCCAACTTGGTGTTTTGCGCATCTTGAACCAATACATGGCTCGCTTGGCTGATACCCGCTAACAACTTGTGAATGGACTGGGTGGCATAAACCATGGACTCTTTGGGGCGCGCCCGTTTTTTACCCATGGCATGGTAGGGACCATAGAACGGGTGAAAGGCCGCGTGGGGCAACCAAGCTTCGTCGAAGTGCAGGTTTTCAACGTAGCCATCTAACATGCCCTTGATGGTTTCGGTGTTGTAAAGCACGCCATCATAGGTGGATTGCGTCAAAGTCATCACGCGGGGTTTGACCTTTTTGGGGTCCACGCCTTTGAGCAAGGGGTTGGCCTTGATCTTGGCCATGATGGCAGCTGGCTCGAATTCACTTTTTGGGATGGGGCCGATGATGCCGAAATGGTTGCGCGTGGGCTTCATGAACACGGGAATCGCCCCGGTCATGATGATCGAATGCAAAATGGACTTGTGACAATTGCGGTCCACCACCACCACATCCCCGGGCGCTACGGTGTGGTGCCAAACAATCTTGTTGGAGGTACTGGTGCCATTGGTTACAAAGAAGCAATGATCGGCATTGAAAATACGCGCCGCATTGCGCTCACTCTCTCCAATAGCCCCGTTGTGGTCCAGCAATTGGCCCAACTCTTCGACGGCATTGCAGACGTCGGCGCGAAGCATGTTTTCACCATAAAACTGGTGGTACATCTGCCCCACAGGACTTTTAAGGAAAGCCACGCCACCCGAGTGCCCCGGGCAATGCCACGAATAGGAGCCATCTTCTGCGTAATCCAGTAAGGCCTTGAAAAACGGCGGCTGCACGCCCTCGAGGTAGCTCTTGGCTTCGCGGATGATGTGACGGGCCACAAACTCAGGCGTGTCCTCAAACATGTGAATGAAACCGTGCAACTCACGCAGGATGTCATTGGGCAGATGTCGCGATGTTTTGGTTTCGCCATAGATATAGATGGGCACATCGGCATTTTTACGACGCACTTCGTCGATAAAGGCACGCAAATTGATCACCGCAGGGTCTAGGTCGGGACCAGGTGAAAACTCCTCGTCATCGATCGACAAAATAAATGCACTGGCCCGACTTTGCTGCTGCGCGAATTGGGACAGGTCACCATAACTGGTCACACCCAACACCTCCAAGCCCTCGGCAACTATGGCGTCAGCTAAAGCACGAATGCCCAAACCCGAGGTGTTCTCGGAGCGGTAATCTTCGTCAATGATGACGATGGGAAAGCGAAATTTCATGAGCTTTTCGGGCGAAACGCCAAAGAAGTGACCAAAGGATGAAAACTGAGGCGAAGTTTAAGGATAAAAAGACCTTATTCAACGATACAGATCAGATTTACCAAAAATTCATCAAAAATTCAGCGTCCTGAATGTTCATCGAGAATTGTGCGTTCGTGTCTCGGATCGTGTTTTTCCACTGCTACAATCAGAGGCTCGGAGCGGTGGATGAGTGGTTTAAGTCGCACGCCTGGAAAGCGTGTGTGGGTTAATAGCCCACCGCGGGTTCGAATCCCGCCTGCTCCGCCAAGACTATTTCGAACTGATTCCAAGTCGTTCGAACAAATTACAACCCGTTCGGGTTCTCTCTAGGTGCACTCCTAGAACACTTTCCGGACTAGACAGGCTTCTTCATAGG
>CAMDXR010000295.1 GCA_945877725.1 Limnohabitans sp. Rim8 | reverse complement strand
GCGCTGGCGCAACTGGGGGGCAAAGCCTTTTATTCTTGCCGCGTGGCCGACGATGAATTGGGCGCTTTTTATAAGCAAGACCTGCAAACCAACGGCGTCGCTACCAACCTCACGCACATCCAAGCCACCGAAGGCCAAACCGGCAGCTGCATGGTGCTGGTCACGCCCGATGCCGAGCGCAGCATGTGCACATTTTTGGGTGCCACATCGCAACTGGACGCCAGCGCACTGCACCCGCAAGACATCGCCAAATCAAAGATTTATTACATGGAAGGCTACTTAGCCGCATCGCCCACAGGGCTGCAAGCCGCCGTGCAAGGCCGCCAAATAGCCGTTGAACACAAGGTCGCCACCGCCCTCACGCTCAGCGATGTCAGCATGATCAACTTCTGCAAAGCGGGCCTAGACGCCATGATCGGCGACGGCCTGGACTACCTCTTTGCCAACGAAGAAGAAGCGCAAACCTGGTGCGGCAGCACCGACCTGGACACCCTCATTGCGCAACTCTCACCGCTGGCCCGCACCGTCTGCCTGACGCGTGGCCCGCAAGGCTGCATCGTGGTGCAAGGCGAAACCCGCACCGAAGTGCCCGCCGTGCCCACCCAAGCGGTCGACACCAATGGCGCGGGCGACATGTTTGCGGGCACCTTTTTGTACGCCATCACGCACGGCCACACCCCGGCCCAAGCGGCCGCGCTGGCCAACCGCACGGCTGCGGCGGTGGTCAGCCAACACGGCAACCGCCTAACAGCGGCGCAAATGCAAGCTATTTACACAGATTTCACACGCTGACATTGGCCGCAAAAGCACTGGCTGTGAGCTGAATATCCGCATTAGAAATGCCTGCGGCTTTGGCCGCGGCTGCCCAACTGCCTACAACGCCGCTTACTTCCTCCAGAATAGCCTGGGCGCGCTCTGGCTCCAGACCATAAAACCCAGCCGTAGAAAGCACCAACGCCAAACTTGGCCGGTTGTCTGATTCATTGATGTTCAAAACATGTTCGGCTTTGTCAATACTCGGGTTGACATCAAATGCCGGGGCCAAGCGCCAACCTGTTTTTCCCAATATGAAGCCATGGTTACGCAAATGATCGTCTCTGTTGCCCACGGCCACATTGAAAACCACCCTCCGAAACAACTGCTCCAAATCCCCGTTGACGTAGGGTGCATCCCCCGCATCTCGTAAAAACTTGGCCAGCTCCAGATAACTGGTTCCCTCACTTTGATCTTTTCGCAGCAGCGTCATGGCCGAGGCATAAAAGCGACGGGAAGCGCCCTGACGATCGAAACGCTGAACGCAAAACGTATGAAAATCATTGTTCAATCGAACCATTCGAGCAGCAGGCACATTCACCCCGGCCCTTTGTGCCAATCCATGGGTTACAAACTCCCAAGCCCCAACATCCCGGTCGTCATCGCGTGAAGGGAATTTGCCGATCCACAAAGAACCATCCAATTCTGAAAAATTGGCTTTCGGCCGCGCACCTCCCAAAGAGGCCCCCGGCGCAACCAGCACGGCAAGCCACTGGCGCAACGCACCCAGATCCTCCATCCGCTTGTGCGAGAGTTGCGTCGCCACGGTCTGCAACTCGCGCAAAGAAGTCACAGGCGGAGCCGCCCTTTTGTCGTTGCCCAAAAACTCTTGTGCCCCCTCCAACCTGAAGCGCAAGGCCCCTTGGCGAGTCAAATCTTGCACCCCGATTAAAAAATCCCATGCGTACAAAGTTCTAGCAACCCGATTTTGGTCTTGCGCCTCCAAGGCCTCGCGCCTTCGCATCAGCGTCTGGCCCCATCGATCGGGTGAAGAATCCAGAAAAACACCGAAATTGCCCCACTCGGGCTTAGGGAAAAAGGGCGCGGCATCCAGCGACAAATCTGGGTCCAAAGCAAAAGCATGGACACTCTTTAACCATGATTTTGCGTAAGAAAAACGCACTTGCCCCCTGTCATGCGACAAGGTACCCACCTCACAAGGCGGCCCCAAATCACTGTCAAGCCAAACCTCCAGTGCCAGGCCATATTGGCTCATTGCATGGCCTTTTTACGAAGTGCTGGCTCGGGGCCAAGGGCTAAATCTTGCAATCTACGACCCACTTTGTCATCTGCGGCCAGCGACTCCAAATCTCGCTCCAAACCCAGTGCAGCCAACACACGCAAATAAGTGCCCATGGTGGGTGTGCCGTCACCCGCCTCAACCTTGTGCAGCGAAGTACGCGAAATGCCGGCACGCTGCGCCACAGATGTCGCAGTCAACTTACGGCGCAACCGCGCCAGGCGAATGCGCTCACCCATGGCGATGAGCAAAATCTGTTCTTGCGGAAATATCACAGGCGGCTTACTTGGCATGTACAGCATTATGATAAAAAATCAATATTTTGTCCATAATGATGAACAACATACTCATTAACGCCTGTCAAAACCACCTTCCCTAAAACACACTGAGGTGAAAGCCAGCCAGACTGCTGCCTGACGGGTTGCGGCGACAATACGGGCTGAAATTTATTTACCGAAATGTTCAGCATGAAAAAAATCCTCCTCCTCGGCTCGGGTGAACTGGGCAAAGAATTCGTCATCAGTGCCAAGCGCATGGGCTGCTACGTGGTGGCCTGCGACAGTTATGCAGGCGCGCCCGCCATGCAAGTGGCTGACGAATTTTGTGTCTTCAGCATGCTGGACGAAACCGCCCTGCGTGCCGCCATTGCCCAACACCAGCCCGACCTGATCGTGCCCGAGATCGAGGCCATCCGCACCGAAGTGCTGCTGCAAGTGGAGCAAGAAGGCTTTGAGGTGATCCCCAGCGCCCGCGCCGCCAACCTGACCATGAACCGCGACCGCATCCGCGACGTGGCGGTGGGCCTGGGCGTGCGCACCGCCAAATTCAGCTACGCCGACACGGCGGCCGAACTGCTGATCAAAGCCACCGAAATTGGGTTTCCGGTGGTCATCAAACCCGTCATGAGCTCATCGGGCAAAGGCCAAAGCGTGGCTAAAACCGCCGCCGACATTGCCACCTGCTGGGACTACGCCTGCGCGGGCATGCGTGGCGACCGCCAAAAAGTCATCGTCGAAGAATTCATCCACTTCGACTTTGAAATCACCCTGCTCACCATCCGCCAGCGCAACGGACAAACCCTGTTTTGCGAACCCATCGGCCATGTGCAAGAACGCGGCGACTACCAATACAGCTGGCAACCCCAACCCATGCAGGCCCACTACCTGAAAGCCGCACAAGACATGGCCGAAAAAGTGACCACCGATCTGGGCGGGGCCGGCCTGTTTGGGGTGGAGTTTTTTGTGACTGCCAACGAAGTCATTTTTAGCGAACTGAGCCCCCGCCCGCACGACACGGGCATGGTCACACTCATCAGCCAAAACCTGAGCGAATTTGACCTGCACGCCCGCGCCATTCTGGGCCTGCCCATCCCGCAGATTGACTGCACCGAAGGCGCCAGCGCCGTGGTGCTGGCCACCCAAGACGGCAAAGACCCCCAATATTCGGGCATCGAAGCCGCCCTTTCAGAGCCCGGTGTAGACGTGCGCATCTTCGGCAAACCCACCACCCGCCCCTACCGCCGCATGGCCGTGGCCCTGGCCAAAGGCCCCAACGCCCTGCCCCGCGCCCGCGAAGCAGCAGCCAAAATCAGCGTGCTGGTGTGAAGTGGCTACCCGGTCAGGCCGGGTATGACAGAAGATTGCCGGGTATGATAGATGCCCCGTCAACCCCGACCTGATCGGGGGGGTTCCTGCCGAAAACAATGGGAATCTGACCCCGATAGTGGTGCAAGGCAAAAGCACGCCGTTCCGGCACCCGTATGGGCACGACCATCCAACCTCATCAATGGCCAAAGCTTCAAGCTTGGGGCAATTCAAAAGCCACTGGAGGCCGGGCACCTCAGTCGCCACAAGATCCGACTCGGAAAACGTGATGACTTGCGTATCCCGAAGGCTACCCATCGGCACCACCAAATCCACCATAAATTG
>CAMDXR010000294.1 GCA_945877725.1 Limnohabitans sp. Rim8 | reverse complement strand
CCCATAAGCACATGGTAGGTGTAGCGTGTTTTGTAACCTTGGTACCAAGCGTTGATCATGGGGAATTCGGTGTTCAAGATGTCGTCGACTACCCCTTCACGTGTTTCTCCTGTCGCCAGGTTAAAGCGCCACTGGTAAAACTCGTATTCGGTGCCTTGTGTGCTGATGGTGAACAGCAAGCGCTTGAGGTCCAAGGTGCCATCAAAGTTTTTAGGCATGGCGTAAGGCGTGCCCAACATCACCAATTCAGTTTCACCTTTTACGTTGACTTCTTCCCATGCATTGGCCGCATGCAACATGTAGCGAGGATTGGCTTCAAACCATTTAATTTGATCGGGCGTGCCATGACGCGGTACCACCGCAAATCTACTTTTCCATTCAGGGTGAAATTCCAGGCTGTAGCGTCCAGCTTTCAAAGCTTCTGGATTGTTGACCAACGGAAAGTCATGCAAGATGCTGTAGTGGGGGGTGATGGCCATGTCGTGAGGCAATCTAGGTCCAGGCAATTCAACAGGAATCAATGTGTTCAATTGACCCTTGGCATCAAGCACGCCGTAGTGCATAAAAGGGTGACGATTGCCATAGGCAAAAAACATGTACTCCCCTGTGCGCTCGTCAACGCGAGAATGCGCTGAAATTTGTAAACCTTCTAGGCGTGGATCGTTTTCAAGTTTTCCCAAGGTGTCAAGCGTGTGTGGGTCAACCTGATAAACAGCGCCGCCGCGGTACCACATGGACAGTAACTTGCCGTTGTGAAACTTCACATCGGTATTGGACGTGTTTTTGAGTGCATCGTCTGGCAAAACGCCTTCGGGCATGCGCTCCTTCAGACCCGGACTGAGACTGGCTCCTGCTGCATTGTCAGCAGCCAAGCCTTCGGTTTGAACCCAACGATTGCGATAGCTGACTTTGCCTTTTTGAAAATGCACGGCATGCAGCATGCCATCGCCATCGAACCAGTGGTATTTTCCTTTGGGTCTGTTCTGTGGTACCGGACCATTTCGAACATACATGCCACTGAAGTCCTTGGGAATTTCGCCAATGATTTCTAAATCTGATGTATTTAATTCTTGATGGATGGGACTGAATCCATCCTGGAGGTTAGGGTTTTCAATCAAGTAAGCTTGTGGTTCAACGATGTTTTCGAGTCCCATGATTATCTCCAAATTGGGTGTTTGATGGGTGTAAAGAAATCAAGCGGGGGCACGCGATAACAAACCACCCATTGTCAGATCGGCGCCACTGGCCCAGCACGCGTGGGTGCCGCTGCACAGTTTGTGAGGCAGTTCAATTCGGCACACAGGTCCTTTTTCAATTTGCTTGGAATCAATTAGGATAATTTCTGAAAGCTGGGTTTTTTCGTTAGTGATGAAACTCACCAAGTAACCATCGTCTTCATCTTTTGCGTTGATGCGCGGCGCAAACGGTGCTTCACTGGCATATTGACCCTCGGGCAATCTGAGCTCCCATGACTCACCAGTTTCAAGGTTGTGTTTGACATAACCGTGAAACAAGAACCAACCAGGTACTTGGACAGCGCTATAAGCATATTTGTAGGGCTTGCTGGCATAACGCTGGTTGATCATGCCGAACTCTAAAATTCGGTCATCTAATCTTTGCTCAGTGGTTGCGCCGGTCTTGAGGTTGAAGCGCCAACGGTGCAAGCGACAACCCATTTTCTTTTGGTCAAGATACGACATCATGCGCTCATAACCTTTGGGTGCGCCCTCGTAGTTGCGCGGCATGGGCTCATCTTGGAAGTAGCCGTCCAGCACAATTTCGTCACCTTCTTCGTAGCTGTTGAGCCAGTGCAGTACAAAGGTGGGTGCGGCTTCAAACCAACGAATGTCTTCTGTTTTGCCGCGCCTTGGAATGATGGCAAACCTAGAGGGCGTGTTTTTGTAGAACCGCACCACATGCTTGCCTTGGGCTAGCATGTCGGGATCCCAGTAAAGCGGAAAGTCGTTGAGGATGGCGTAGTTTTCGGTGTAGGCCATGTCGTGCGGCAAGCGTGGACCTGGCAGCGGAATGGGGACGTAATGCACCAGTTTGTCATGCTTGTCCACCACACCGTAGTGCATGTAGGGGGCGTGCTTAGAATAATTGAAGAACAACAATTCACCGGTGTGTTCATCGACCTTGCAGTGTGCTGATATGCCGTCGATGGGCGCCCACGGGCAAAGACCCTCGTCTTTCAAGCTAAGGGGATCAAGGCGATAACCTTCACCACATTGGTAAAAAGTAGTGAGCGCACGACCGGCATGCACCACCACATCGGTGCTTGAGGAGTCCTTCAAACTGCCGTGTGCGCCCCATCCGGTGCGCTCAGACAGGGCTGGGTCGGCCATGAGGCCTGCCCACAAAGAGCGGCCGGCCTCCATTTCTGCTTGAAGACCTTTGGTTTGAATGTATCGATTGCGGTAAGTGACCTTGCCATCTTTGAAAGCAGCCATGTGCAACATGCCGTCGCCATCAAAGGGGTGGTATTTGTCTTTGGCTTGAAAAAGTGGATTTTCGGTGTTGCGCAGGTAAACGCCGTCGATGTCTTTGGGTATTTCACCTTCCAGCACCTTCAGGTCTGTGGCATTAATTTCTTCCCACAGAGGTGTCCACGCGCCTTGGAGGTAAGGATGATCGTCCGCGACCACATCGCCTGGGTAGGTATTTACAACTTCTTTTTTCACAGCGAAAACTCCAATTGTGTGTGTTTTCACCTTACGTAAGTTACTGAATTTCCGCAATGGGGATTTTGCTAATTATCTGTAACAAATGAGACTGAAAACCATGCGGAATCGACATCGGGGCTTGAACTTATTGGAGGCCTGTGGAACATTGGGCCTCTACAAACTGGGGAGGGCACTCATGGCTGAGATGGATAACTGCATTGGAAATACAGGTTTGCAGGACAGGGTCGTTATCGTGACGGGGGCTGGTAAGGGGATTGGTCGTGCTGCCTGTTTACACCTGGCCAGACGGGGCGCCAAAGTTTTGGTCAACAACCGCCGTCACCCAGGCGAGCTTGATGCGCAAACCAGTGCTGCGCAATTGGCGGCTTTGATCAGGTCAGAGGGCGGCGTGGCGCAGGTCAACTACGACGATGTATCTGACCCTGATGCTGGCCAACACATGGTGCAACAAGCGCTCAAAGAGTGGGGCCGATTGGACATGGTTTATGCCAATGCTGCCATAGCTCAAGATGCGGCATTCCATGCGCTTGATTTGAGTCAACTTCGAAGCATCATCGATGCCGGCCTGCTGGGAACTTTGTCTCTATTTCACGCAGCTTGGCCTATTTTTAGACAACAAAAATTTGGACGTGCATTGGCCAGTACGTCCAGTGCAGGCCGTTTTGGAAACCATGGTTTGACGGCTTATGCGGCTTCCAAGGGAGCGATTGAATCCTTGATACGTTCACTCGCAATTGAGGGTAATAAATACGGTATCTTTTGCAACGCGCTGTCGCCGTATGCATTCTCTCAAATGACACAGGCCCATTTGCCAGAGGCTTGGGCTAAGGTGCTCACGCCGGAATCTTTGGCGCCTGCCATCGCCTGGTTGTTAAGCCCCGACTGCCAACTGAATGGCCAAGTCTTGGTGGCGGGGGGAGGGCGATACGCGAGGTCATGGCCCGTTGAAACACCTGCAGTGGTTGGCGAGAACTTGGTCGAAATGTGGCAACGCCTCTCTATTCTGGATGGCCAAGTTCACGCTGACTCAGTTTCTGCATTTAATTGTTTTATGCAAGACAAGGCATGAGGAAAAGCCGATCTAGAAGATCAATTGCAAAAGATAAGTAGGTTCATCAGCCTAAAGACGCGTTGCAATCGATCAGCATTACATCTTAATATTGGCCTGTTTGATTAATTTTCCAAATTTTTCAAAATCTTGCCTGTTGATTTTGCTAAATTCTTCTGGGCTGATATTGCCAGGTTCTCCTCCCAAGCCCTTGAGCTTGGCTTGAACATCGGGCAATTTAATGACCT
>CAMDXR010000293.1 GCA_945877725.1 Limnohabitans sp. Rim8 | reverse complement strand
CCCTCCCCGTGGCGAATCTCCACATCGACCGCCTCGCGACTGAAGTCGGTGGGTTCTGTGGTGGCGTTCAGGCGCAATTCGACATCGGGGTTGGCGTCCAGAAAGCTCTGTAAACGTGGCAACAACCACTTGCTGCCCAGGGTGGGCGTGGTGCGCACGGTCAGGGCCGAGCGCGAACGAAAGCCCCGAATCCGTTGGGTGGCCTCCGTAATGCGCTGCACATCCTCGGCAATCATCTCGAAATAACGTTCCCCCGCCTCGGTCAAGGCCACCCCACGACCGGCTTTTTTGAGCAAGGTGGTGCCCAAATGCAGCTCCAACGCGTGAATTTGCTGGCTGACGGCTGAAGGGGTGACATACAACTCGGCGGCGGCCTTGGTCAGGCTGCAGCAACGCGCAACGACATCAAAAACGGCAATGGCTCTTAAAGGGAGTGTCATGTCTCAGCCAAGTGAGTTAATCCAAGGGTTTGGACGGGGGTTTTTAAAGAAGAGGTGATTTATGAACAGTCGCCAATTCAATCGTCAAAGGACTTTAATTCATTCGAATTCTGAGAATAAGCAGGCGTGACTTTATTCCTAATGCATGATTTTTTTGCCCCAATTCACAATGGCGATAAACTCCCTTTTGATTTAAATTCATTCATGTTACGGTGCAACGGTTCAATTTCATTCAACTCCCATGATCCCTCCATTGAGTGCTTTGCAAGCCTTTGAAGCCATTGCCCGGCGCAAAAGTTTTTCGCTGGCGGCCACCGAACTGCACCTGACCCCCTCAGCCGTCAGCCACCAGGTGGCCAAGCTGGAAAGTCTTTTGAACGTGCGCTTGTTCGAGCGATCCGCCAGAGGGGTGGAGTTGACCCCCAACGGGCAGCAATACCTGCAGCGCGTGGCCAGCGCGTTGGGCGCCATCAATGCCGCCACCGAAGACTTGCGCCACGGCGTGCAAGACACCTTGTATGTGCACTCCAGCCCCAGTTTTGCCAGTCTGTGGCTGATGCCGCGCATTGGGCGTTTTGCCCAACTGCATCCCAACATCTCGCTGATGCTGTCGGCCTCGCACGTTCACTCCGACTTTCAGCTCGGGCAGATGGACATCGACATTCGCTATGGCCTGCCCAACTGGCCGCACCTGGAGGTAGAGCCGGTTTTTTCAGAAAAGATCATGCCCTTGGCCAGTCCAGAGTTCATTCGTCAACACGGTTTGCACACCCCCGCCGACTTGTTGCGGGTGCCCCTGATCCAGTCAAGCGTGAGCGTGGTGCAATGGCCCGAATGGTTTGCGCGCTTTGCAGGCGATGAGCGTCCCGAGCGCATGGGCCTGCGCTTTGACCGCGCCATGATGAGCCTAGATGCCGCTGTGCAAAGCCTGGGCGTGGCACTGGAAAGCAGCAGCATTGGCGGCTCTTTGGTGGCCAGTGGCCGTTTGCAACCCGTCTTTGAAGAACACATGAGCATGGAGGTGCAGGCCCACTTCATGGTCTACCCGGCACGCCATGCCTCGCGCCCTGAAGTGCGCAGCTTTATGGCCTGGATACGCGAAGAGGCCCGGCCCGCTCGGCCCTGAAAGACTCTCAACGACTCGCAGCGACCCTGATCGGCCCGGAACGGCCCTGAAGGGTGACAGGTTCCGCGCCATGGATGAAGTTACTTCATCTAAACATGAGTTTTCTTCGCTTGTCTTCATGTGGCTGCCCCGCAAAAATCGCGGCCAAAGCCCTTGCAACAACCCCCAACCGGCCGTTTTTGTCGCCGGACCCACGCCCCCATGAGCTCACACCCCCAGCAAACGATGGCCCACGCCATTCGGTTTTTGTCCATCGACGCCATCACCCGCGCCCAAGAAGGGCACCAAGGCGTGCCGCTGGGCATGGCCGAAATTGCCACCGCCTTGTACACCCGCCACCTCAAGTTCAACCCCGCAGAGCCCACCTGGTGGGACCGCGACCGGGTGGTGCTGTCCAACGGGCACGGCTCCATGTTGCTGTATTCGTTGCTGCACCTGACCGGGTATGCGGGTTTTCCGATTGAAGAAATTGAACGTTTTCGCGAACTGGGTTCGCACTGCGAAGGCCACCCCGAACGCAACCCGGCGCTGGGCATCGAAGTCACCACCGGCCCACTGGGCCAAGGCATTGCCAACGCTTTTGGCATGGCGGTGGCCGAGGCTTATCTGAACGCCCGATTTGGCAAAACCCTGGTGAACCACCACACCTATGCCTTTGTGGGCGATGGCTGTCTGCAAGAGGGGGTTGGGCAAGAAATGATCTCGCTGGCCGGCCACTTGCAACTGGGCAAACTGGTGCTGTTGTGGGACGACAACCAAATCACAGACGACGGCAGCACCGACTTGTCGATCAGCGAAAACGTGGCCGAGCGTTTTCGGGTGGCCGGCTGGCATGTGGTGGAGTTGGATGGGCACGATATCGAGGCGGTATCGGCGGCGCTGGAAGCCGCCCGCACCGACCCGCGTCCCTCGATGCTGGCGTGTCGCACCGTGATCGCCAAAGGCATTGCCCGGCTGCAAGGGCAACGCGGTGGCCACTCAGGCCGCTTGTTTGAGGCCGATGCACAGGCCGCACGCGAGTTGCTGCAATGGCCGCATGCCCCTTTTGAGGTGCCGACCGATGTTTTGCAAGCCTGGCGTGCAGCCGGGCAACGCAGCCAAAACGAGCACCGTGCTTGGCAAGCACGCGTGAACGCCCTGCCAGCAGCGCAGCGCCAAGAGTTTGAACGGGTGATGCGGGGCGAATTGCCCGAGGGCTGGCAACAGGTGTTGCTGGACTACAAAGCGCGCGCACAACAAGCCCAAGTGGTGCCCAGCGGCATCTTTATTTCAGCCGAAATCAACGACTTGCTGACCCCGCTGCTGCCCGAGCGCATGGTGGCCTGTGCCGATCTGGAAGCCCCCACCAGCCACAAACGCGGCCTGACCGCTTTCACAGCGCAAAACCCCAGTGGCGCTTATGTGCACTGCGGCGTGCGCGAACATGTGATGGCGGCCATGGCCAACGGCATGGCCGCGCATGGTGGCGTGCTGCCGCTAAGCGTGACCTATCTGGCCTTTGCCGACTATGAACGACCCGCCATGCGCATGGCCGCTTTGATGGGTTTACCGGTCAAATTTGTCTTCAGCCACGACTCGATCGGCATTGGCAAAAACGGCCCGACCCACCAACCCGTGGAAATCTTGGCATCGCTGCGGGCCATGCCCAACATGCTGGTCATGCGCCCCGCCGATGCCGTGGAGGCCGCCGAATGTTGGGCCACCGCACTGGCCCACACCCAGGGGCCGGTGAGTCTGGTGTTTGCACGCCAAGCGCTGCCTTTGGTGCGCCTGAATTACACCCCTGCAAACCTGTCGGCCCGGGGCGGCTACATCCTGACCGAAGCAGCTTGCGGCCCCCGGCAAGTGACGCTGCTGGCCACGGGTTCTGAGGTCTTGCTGGCCACCAAGGCACGCGATGAACTGGAAAAACAAGGCATCGGTACAGCCGTGGTCTCGCTGCCTTGCTGGTCGCTTTTTGATGCCCAAGAAGCGGCCTATCGCCAGCAAGTGCTGGGCACAGGCACGGTGCGCGTGGGCATTGAAGCCGCCGTGCGCCAGGGCTGGGACCGTTATTTGGGCGACCAAGGCGGCTTTGTGGGCATGACCGGGTTTGGCGCCTCCGGCCCAGCCGATGCGCTGTACCGCTTGTTTGGCATCACCCCCGAAGCCGTGGTGGCCGAAGCCCGGCGTTTGCTTGGGCCATAAAGGGGGCTATGAGCCGGCTTTAAACGACCCTTTCCCCGTGGGAGGCTGCCCTCTCAGAGATCACCTCTCCCCGTGGGAGGCTGCCCCTGCGGCCGAATGTTTGCAGTGGCTATGAACCCACATTCGCGAGCAGGGGCTCGCTCCTACGAATAGCTGGATGTGTTCAAGCATTCGCGAACAGAGGCTCGCTTCCACCAACATAAGCCCGCCATCGCCACCTGTGTGTCAGACGCCAGACTGGACTGCCCTGACAATTGGGGCATGAGCTTGT
>CAMDXR010000292.1 GCA_945877725.1 Limnohabitans sp. Rim8 | reverse complement strand
ATAGATTTTTGAGCCGATACAATTTTTTCTTTTGTGGCGTTTCCTGCTGTTGCCGATGCGAATGCTTTGAAATATGTACTAGGGTCTTTGCCGGAAAGATTGGCTACCAACAATTCTGTGAAAAGCGTTATGTTGGCGGTAGCAGTCTTACCAGTACCTTCAGCCAAGCTGTGCAGCACTGTCACTTTATCTTTACTGGTCACTTCCAACAAGCACGGCAAAACACCTCCCGACACCGTGACTGTGTATTTTCCGGTCCCATCGGAAAGGGTTGTCCCTGAGCCTTCACCCGTTGCGCATTTCACCTCAACGGTGCCGCCGTCAATTGCCAAGCCCGTGGCGGCCACACCCGACAAAATCAGGTCATTGTCCGCAACGCCCCCGCCGCCGCTCCCGCCGCACCCGTGAATGGTTAAAAGGCCTGCGCAGGCGATGCCCAGCGCCAGAGGTTTGATTTTGAATTTCATGAAGTCTCCCTAATGAGTGTTGAATCAACAGCCCAAAACAATTTTTTGTTTTTCGGTTTTTGTTGAAGAATGAATCCTATTGAGTTCAAATAATCAGGCCATGCCATGAATATGGGGTAATTCTTATTAGTTAGTCTGGTGGTCTAGGACTATGCTTCTCGTTCATTAAAAATACACAGGGAGGCCCACATGTGGCGTGTTTTGGTGGTCGAGGACGAACCGGAAATGCGTGCATTTTTTGCAGCCAGTGTGGTCCGTTGTCCCGGCCTGAAGTTGAGTGCCAGCGTGGGCAGCGTCCAAGAGGCCACGGCTTGGCTGGATGCCCATGGGCCTAATGTGGATGTGATGCTGGTTGATTTGGGGTTGCCCGACGGCAGTGGGCTAGAGGTCATACGCCATGCTGCGCGCGCCAAACTGACCTGCGAGGCCTTGGTGATCTCGATGTTTGGGGATGAAGACAACGTTCTGACCAGCATCGAGGCGGGCGCGTTGGGCTATATCCACAAAGACGCCAGTACTGAAGACATTGGACAAACCATTTTGGACATGCGGCAAGGGGCTTCACCCATTTCCCCCATGATCGCCCGCCGGGTGTTGGCCAAATACCAAGCCGATAACCGTGATCGGATTCAAAAAAAGGCCGAATCCAGTGCGGGGTTGGCTAAATCCTCTCATCAACCCAAGCTGTTGTCGCCCCGCGAGCAAGAGGTGCTCGACTTGATTTCTCGTGGGTTCTCATACAACGAGGTCGCCCGCCTGCAAGGTTTGAGCATGCACACTGTGCAATCGCATATCAAAAACCTGTACAACAAACTGGCCGTGCACTCCAAAACCGAAGCCGTGTTTGAAGGCACTCGCATGGGCTTTCTCCGTGCCGTGGATTAAGTCCCTGAACGGCATTTTCTGGCGCTGCGCGTTGGCAGCTATCTGGGTGCTGGCGAGCCCTCAGACCCAGGCCCAAATCAGCGTGCTGAACAAGGCCCAGGCCACTGTTCAAGTGGAGCAACAAATCAAGATCCAAGAGGTCACGTTGCCCTACCTTTGGGATGCCGAAAATCCTGGAAAAACAGGACATGCCAGCTTTGTCATGAGTTGGTCATTGGATCAAATACCCACTGAACCTTGGGCTTTGTATTTGCCTCGCGTAGGCAATACTTTCGAGGTGTGGCTTAACGGAAATCTGTTGCTGCGCCGTGGCCAATTGAATATAGAAAACGCGGACGATTTCGCAAAAACTGCGCATTGGGTGACCTTGCCTGTGGCCGGATTACTTTTAAACAACCGTTTGGAGATTCGAATCCATGCCGATTCGCTCAGGCGGGCAGGTTTGTCACCGCTAGAAATCGGGCCTCAGTCTGAGTTGCTTCCTTTTTATGAAAAATCACATCTACTGCAAACGGGTTGGCCGCTGATTGTGATTGCATTTTCTGTCTCAGTGAGTGTCCTGGCTTTTGTGTTATGGCGTTCTCGCATGAGTTCTCCCCATGCACTGGCCGAAGATGAAGAAATTTATTTGATGGCTGCGTGGACGGAGTTGCTTTGGGCATTAAGGATGCTTGACACGGTGTTTACCGAGCCACCACTGCCATGGCCGTGGTGGGGCGGCGTCACAAATATGGTTTATGTGTTGTGGATCTACAGTGCATTTCAGTTTGTCCATCGCGTAACAGAAATGGATATCAAAAAAATTCGCCCCTTGCTGACTTTGATGATGGGTCTTGGATTTTTGAGTACAACGGTGGGTTTTGTGCTGGGTAAGCCGTGGCTTTGGACAACTTGGTTGGGCATGGCCTCCATTGGATTGTTGATCTATGGCCTTTGGTTTTTTTATTACAGTCTTCGGCAACCCAGTTTCGAGCGAATATTAATTGCTGTGGCTGTCGCAATCAATGTTGTCGCAGGCTTTGCTGAATGGCTGGGTCGGGTAGGGCAAACTGTTTATGCCCCAACACCTTGGCTTCGATATACCGCCGTGCTATTTGGTTGGGCGCTGGCCATCATTGTGGTTTACCGTTTCAGGCAAACCAGCGAAATCAACCAAGGTCTTACGCTTTCTTTGACGCAGAGGGTCACTGAAAAGGAAGTTGAACTTGCCGCAATTTATCTGCAGAAAGAACAACTCGCCCGCCAGCACGAGCGCACCACCGAGCGCACGCGCATCCTGCGCGACATGCACGATGGCGTGGGGGCAAACATCAGCACCGCCATACGGCAACTGGAGTTCGGTCTTGCCACTCGAAAAGAGGTTTTGATCACCCTGCGTGAGTCCATGGACCAATTGAAACTGTCGATTGACGCCATGAATTTACCCTTGGGGGATATAACGTCTTTGCTGGCCAATTTGCGCTATCGGTTGGAGCCGCGACTCAAGGCGGCAGGCATCGAGTTGAGTTGGGGAGTAGAGCAACTGCCCTTGATGACCTGGCTGGATGCATTGGCCATGCGGCATGTGCAGTTCATGGTCTACGAGGCCATATCCAACGCCTTGCAGCATGCGGGTGCCACGGTCATGCGCATCGAGTTGAAACCCACGCAAGAGGGTGGGGCGCAGTTGCGTGTAATGGACAACGGATGCGGTTTTGACCTGAGCCAAGTGAAGCAGCAGGGCCTGTCGTCTTTGCGCGAAAGGGCCAAATCACTCAATGCCCTGTTGCATGTCATCAGCGAACCCGGCCAAACTGTGATTCAGCTCACCTTGTCAGACAACTTCACGCTGAAGTCTGTCTCGTTATCAAGCTGAAGCAATAGACAAAATCACAGCGGTTCAGTACTCGAAAAGCTTAGATTTTCAGTGCTTGCCCAAACCGCATGGCCGCATAAGCAGGCTTTTGCGGCAGCCCGGAAATGGGGTTGAAATGGGATAGAGATGGGGAAGAGATGGGGTTGCGCTTCTCGCAAAGTCAATGCCCTCCGAGATAACACCCTTCAGCTCGCGCCATGTCCATCTCATCACCTTCCTCACTGCACAGAGCTGCAATCAGGGCTTGGTCAAGCACTTGGCCTGGCAACAGCAATTCTTCGTTGGGCCAGCGTTTGACCAAGTGGCCATTGGCCACGCCGCCCGTGTGCGGGGCTTGGTAAGCGCGGCGGTGTTGCATTGTTACGCCGCTGTTGGCGTTGGCGATGAATCGGCTTTCACCCAAAGCCCAGGGCTCAAAGTAGGCATTGGCGGCCACGTCCACTTGGCGAAAATAGCTTCGCGCAAGTTCGGCATTGAGTTTTTTTCGCACAAGACGCGTCATAAGCCCTTGCAATTGGTCAAGGGCTGAATCGTCCATTTGATCAAGGCATGCTGGACGCAAATCTTGCTCTGCAAGGACCTCGCTGGCCGCTAAATCTGGAGGCAACATTTGAACCATTGCTTTGACCACATCATGCAGTGGGGCGATGGCGGTGGCCACCCCGCGGGTTTGCGGTTGAATCGGGCAGCGTATCTCGACAAAGCGCGGCTTGACCGGACCTGTACAACCGTCATGGTGGTAATACTCGCCTTGGCTCAGTCGACCCTTGCTGGAACGCCCACGCACATCCCGGTAACTGGGGTGCTGGGTGTCTACATTCAGGCAGACCACGAGGCCAGTGGCATCGACCAGCTGATAAAAGGCCTCGCGCCATTCGGG
>CAMDXR010000291.1 GCA_945877725.1 Limnohabitans sp. Rim8 | reverse complement strand
CAAGCCGCTTGGATGGTCAACAACGGCTATGACCTGGCGCTGGCCGAAAACGCCCTCACACAAGGTGCCGATCTGGTGGCTTTTGGTCGCCCGTTCATTGCCAACCCCGATTTGGCCGCCCGTTTACGCCAAGGCGGCCCCTTCAACACCCCTGAGCGCGCCACTTTTTACGGCGGTGGCAATGAGGGTTACACCGATTACCCCACTCTGAATTGAAAAGAAGCGCCATGAACGCCGCCCGATTCAAAACCTTTTGGCCATGCGCATTTGTTTTAACTTTGCATTTGGGCCAAGCGCACGCAGGTCGGCCTTTGTCGGTAGACGATGCCAACGTCAACGAGGTCGGCAAAGGCCACATTGAAACCTGGCTGGCCCGTGGCCCGTCCGGACAGAGCGCGTGGTTTGTTTCTCCTGCCTGGTCGCCCAAAGAGGGGCTCGAATTGGCCGCCACCGTGACAAGGGACCGACAGGAAAAGCAAACAGCAGGGGCAGTACAAGCCAAATTCAGGCTCAGTGCCAGTCAACAGAACGGCTGCAACTTCGGTGCCTTGGTCGGACTGGCGCAGGCCGAGGGCGAAAAATCTAACCCCTATGTGAATGGCTTGCTCAGTTGCAACCACCCGGATTGGGGCAGTGTGCACGGCAATCTGGGGGCCGTCCAATCGCAAGGATCCCGGTACAACAACACTTGGGGTGTGGCGTGGGAATACCCCATCGGCGAAGTCACTTTTCATGTAGAAAGTTTTGGCCAGCAGCATCTCAAGCCAACCCGAGCCATGGGTCTGCGTTATGAGTTTTCGCCGTCGCTGCAAGTGGATGGCAGCGTAGGCCGACAAATTGGCAAGAATTTGCTAACCCTAGGCGTGAAGTGGATGTTCTGAAGCACTGATCCTGCTGACTCTGCTGATTCTGCTGACTCTGCTGTTCCTGCTGACTCTGCTGACTCTGCTGACTCTGCTGACTCTGCTGTTCCTGCTGCCCGACTTTGTAGCTCTGGCACAGCCCCTTGTCAGCCCAGCCTGATGGGCGCGGGGACGCAGGGTGACATCAGCGAGCCGAATAGTGAATTAAATCGCCCTTTCCCTGTGGATAAACAAAGGGCCTTTCCCCTTGGATAAACCAAGTCCCTTTCTCCGTGGGAGGCTGCCCCTGCGGCCGAATGGTGAAAGTGGCTACAGCGCTTGCACCTGGCTTTATCGCTTGAATTTGGCTATATGGCCTGATTCAGGTTTTGTGCTTTAACAAAGCTTTGAGCCCACTCAAACATTCGCGAGCAGGGGCTCGCTCCCATTTGTTGGCGGTCAGGGTTTCCAGCGCTTGAGCAGCAAGGCGTTGGCCATGACGCTGACCGAGCTGAGTGCCATGGCTGCGCCTGCAATGACGGGGTTCAGGTAGCCCAATGCGGCCAGCGGAACACCCGCCACGTTATAGGCAAAGGCCCAAAACAAGTTCTGCCGGATCTTGGCTACGGTGCGGGCTGAAATGTCCAGCGCTGCGCCCACCAAAGCCACTTCGCCCCGCATGAGCGTAATACCCGCTGCGTGCATGGCAACATCGGTGCCGTTGCCCATGGCCAGGCCCACGTCGGCTGCGGCCAAGGCAGGGGCATCGTTCACGCCGTCTCCCACCATGGCCACCACCTGGCCACTCGACCGCAGGCTTTGGACTTGAGCCGCCTTGTCGATGGGCAACACGTCGGCCAGCACTTCGCCGTCTTCGGGTCGCAAACCCAAGCGCCGCGCCATGACTTCTGCGGCCGCTTGGTTGTCACCTGAAATCATGACCAGTTTCAGACCCCTTTTGCGCAACGCGGCCAGCGCCTGTGCTGCGCCCGGCTTGGGTTCATCGCCGAACGCCATCAACAACAAGCCTTGCACACCGTCTGAATTTCGCTCAGCCAAGGCAGACAAAGTGGCGCCTGTGGCCAGCAACTCTTGCACTTCTGCGGCCCAAATGCCGGGGTCCATGCCTTCTTGGTGCAACCAACGCAGGCTGCCCAGCAGCAGTTGGCGTCCGGCCAAATGCGCCTGCACGCCCCGCCCGGGTACAGCGATCAAGTCTTCGGGCGGGAGAAGTTGCAGGTTTTGGGTTTTCGCAGCATGCACAACGGCCCGAGCCAAGGGATGTTCGCTGCCGCTTTGCACACTGGCGGCCCACATCAGCGCTGTCTCGGCGGCTTCCCCGGGTGCCGCGATGCTGCGCGTTAATCGCGGTTGGCCCACTGTCAAGGTGCCCGTCTTGTCAAAGGCAACGGTATTGACTTGGTGCGCAATTTCAAGGGCCTGCGGATCTTTGATCAATATGCCGTTTTTAGCTGCCACGCCGGTTCCGGCCATGATGGCCACGGGCGTGGCCAGCCCCAGCGCACACGGGCAAGCGATGACCAGCACGGCCACCGCGTGGATGAGTGCGGTTTCAAATCCAGCACCCAAAAACATCCAAGTGCCCAAGGTCAACAAAGCCACCACCATGACCACGGGCACAAAAACTTCGGCTACTTGGTCTACCAGCCGCTGAATGGGCGCTTTGGCAGTTTGTGCATCTTCCACCATGCGAATAATCTGCGACAGCACGGTTTCGTGACCTGTTGCGGTCACTCGCATCAACACACGCCCGTCGCCATTGATCGACCCCCCCGTGAGTTTTTCGCCCACCGTCTTGGACACCGGCAGAGGCTCGCCCGTCAACATGGATTCGTCCACTTGGGTTTGTCCCTCCACAAGCTGGCCATCCAGTGGGAATCGTTCCCCTGGACGAACCACGATGTGGTCGCCCAGCAATATTTCATCGACCGGCACGTCTACTTCGCCATCGTCGCTGACCCAATGGGCTTGGTCGGGTCGCAAGGCGTGCAAGGCACGAATGGCCTCGGTGGTCTGGCGCTTGGCCCGAACCTCCAACCATTTGCCGAGCATGACCAAGGTGATGACCACGGCCGAGCCCTCAAAGTACAAATGCGGCGAATGGCCTTCCGGCGCGGTCAGCCACAACCAAACCGACAAGGCCCAGCCGGCCGTGGTGCCCAGGGAAACCAACAAATCCATGTTGCCGGTCAAGGCCTTCAGGGCGTGCCAACCGGCTTTGTAAAAGTGCGCCCCCAAAACGAACTGCACGGGCGTGGCCAAGGCAAATTGCAGCCAAGCTGGGAGCATCCAGTGTTGCCCCCACAAACTGCCGAACATGGGCAACACCAACGGTGCAGACAACAACAAACCCCAGCCCACAGGACCAAAGCCGGCCCAGGCCGAGGCATTGGCTACCGCCGACTGCGCCTCCGGGCTTCGGGGCTCGTAGCCGGCATCGCGCACTGCACGGCGCAACCGCGCATCGGTAACCTCTTCAGACTGCACATCAATGCGAGCAGATTCCGTGGCTAGATTGACGGTAGCCCGCGTCACGCCGGGTACTTTTTGCAAGGCTTTTTCAACCCGAGAAACGCAAGACGCACAGGTCATCCCGCCAATGCCAATGTCGTAATTGATCATTTGTTCAGGATTGATCTGTGTCATGTTAGGGGGTGCAATTTGGTCTATGCTTTAGCAAGACCCACGAGGGTTTGAACGAAGGATGCATGATGAACCAGATTTTCAAGGTAGAGGGCATGACTTGCGGACACTGTGAAAAAGCCGTCACAAAGGCTTTGCTGGCTCTGGATTCTCAAGCCAAAATAGTGATCGACCGGGCCGCCCACCGCGTAGAAGTTGATTCAAATCAAGACCGTTCGCTTTTGGCTCAGGCCATTACCGAAGAGGGTTACCGCGTGGAGGTTTGATTCTTAATTTAAGAATAAGCGCCCATAAAGGCCTATATGGCCTGCACGGAACCCCTTGTTCGTTTTGCACTCAGCAAGACCAGTATTTGTTTTTTGCGGCATCATTCAGGCATGCAAAATCACGCTCAAACCCTTGATATCCCCACAGTGCTTAACCCACGTTCTGTTGAAGGCTTGGTGACGGGACGACCCACCCGCGACGGTGCCGGTGTTCGCCTGACCCGCGTTTTAACGGGCGATTTACAACAACGCCTCGATCCGTTCTTGATGCTGGACCAGTTTGGCAGCGACGACCCGAAAGATTACGGTGCCGGTTTTCCGGA